>NZ_JBLYIF020000003.1:267675-363865 GCF_048548695.2 Pontibacter sp. JAM-7 | reverse complement strand
ATCCCAACAAGCGCCCACACGAATTATCTGATCAATTTGTTAAAGAGCGTGCTTGAACTTCCGCTCAAGCGAGGCGCGTATTATACGGCCTGTTCCTTAAGGGTCAACAGCTTTTTTGAGATAATTTAAGGTTTTTTGAAGACCTGAAATCCGGACTGTTTCAACTGGAACTGGCGGCGCATTTTACAGCACCACCTGGCACTGTCAACGACTTTTCCAATTAACCTTCTGCCGGTTCTAAATGCTGAATATCCACCACCTGAACCCGAGCGAGATCGATGGCTTCCGAAAAGAAATGATTGGCCACCCGCACGAAGCGTTCCGGACCATCCGTGACCATAAAGTTAACTTCACCGGAGCATTTCATCAGATTCGCAAGCTGGTGTTCTTGCAACTGTTTGGCGACGTATCTGGCGGTTGTATCTGCTGAATCCACCAGTGTCACCTTATCTCCCATGACGCGGCCAATACTACCCTGTAAAGCAGGAAAATGAGTACAGCCCAATACCAGAGTATCTATCCGCGCGTGCTGATCCTGTTTCAGGGGAGCCAAACACTGAGTTACGATCTGGTCGACCAACTCTCCGTCATGCCAGCCCTCTTCAGCCAAGGCAACAAATAGCGAACAAGCCTGGGCGACGATAGAAGCATCAGGGTTTCGCTTCAGTATAGCCGCTTGATAGGCAGCATTATTGACCGTACTTTCGGTGGCAATCACACCAATATGACCCGTACGGCTAGCATCACAACTGGCTTCTGCGCCAGGTTCTACAACACCCACGATTGGCAAATTAGGATACAACGCTCTAAGGGGCTCAATGGCGACTGCTGATGCAGTATTGCAAGCCACCACAATCATTTTCACGTTATTACGTAACAGACAGGCAACCGCCTGCTCTGCATAACGTGTCACAGATAAACTACTTTTCGTCCCATAAGGCACCCTTGCGGTATCGCCAAGGTATAGCAAGTTTTCCTGCGGCAACCGCTGACGCAAAGCGTTCAGTACCGTTAAGCCACCCACACCAGAATCAAACACCCCAATCGGCCAGTTCGCCTGCACCGACATTACTTTTTCTTCATCGCTTTTTTACGTGTTTGAGTTTTCAGCGCACGCACATGCTGCTTAAAGCGTTCTTTTTTTGCCAACTGTCGTCCAGTCAGCTGGTTTTTCTTACCTTCAAACGGATTTTCACTGGATTTAAATTCAAAACGGATGGGCGTACCACGAATACCCAATACCTTAGTGAATTTATTTTCCAGATAACGCTTATAAGCGCCTGGCAAAGCCGCTGTCTGGTTACCATGCACCACGATAATTGGCGGATTTGAGCCGCCCTGATGAGCATAACGCAGCTTAATACGCCGACCATTTACCATTGGTGGCTGATGCTCTGCCACTATATCTTCTAGGAAGCGGGTCAGCTTGTTGGTTGGCCACTTTTGCATGGCGCAGCTATAAGCTTCCTCAACAGAGTCATACATATTACCCACGCCGCTGCCATGCAACGCCGATATAAAATGGAAACGGGCGAAGTCAGCAAACGCCAGTCGGCGCTGTATCTGCTCTTTGACACGGTCTTTTTCTTCGCCGTTCATGCCATCCCATTTATTTAACGCGATGACCAGCGAACGACCTGTGTCCATAACGAAACTGAGCATATGCATATCCTGCTCAGTGACACCCTCACGAGCATCAATCACCACCACTACAACATTGGCATCTCGCACAGCCTGAAGGGTTTTCACAATGGAAAACTTTTCTACCGCCTCTTTTATATTTTTACGCCGCCGCACACCTGCAGTATCAATCAGGGTGTAGTGTTTTTCGTCTCTCTCATAAGGGATATAAACACTGTCTCGGGTAGTACCCGCTTCATCAAACACCACAACCCGATCTTCACCCAACAGGCGGTTCACCAAAGTTGATTTACCCACATTGGGACGACCAACAATAGCAATTTTAATACTGCGCTCAATCTCTTTGAGGTGGGCTTCATCCAGTTCTTCCGGAGCTGGCAATTCAGACAGCACAAACTCCAACAGCTGAGTGACACCGCGGCCATGAGAGGCTGCGATGGGTAGCGGCTCCCCAATACCCAAGGAATAAAAATCACCCACCGCCACATCAGGATTAAGACCATCCGTTTTATTGACGATTAAGTAACAAGGCTTTTCCTGGCGACGCAGGTGATTGGCAATCAACTCATCACTGGGATTAAGCCCCGCACGGCCATCCACTAAGAACATCACAACATCAGCTTCTTCCACCGCCTGCAATGACTGTTTGGCCATTTCATAATCAATGCCTTGCTCATCGCCGCTGATACCTCCGGTATCCACCACGATAAAATCCTGGTCGTCCAACTGACCCTCACCATATTTCCGATCACGTGTCAGTCCAGGCAGATCCGCAACCAGCGCATCACGCGAGCGCGTCAGACGATTAAAAAGAGTCGATTTACCCACATTGGGACGACCCACAAGAGCTATTACCGGAAGCATCGATTTTCCATTCCTGCTTATGTGCAGGGCTAAATAAAAAACGGCGGCTACCCGTTATCACAGATAGCCGCCCAGGCTGTTCAGACGAGAATTATTCCAGAGTAAGGGCTACAAGGCGACCATTATCACTCATCATGTACAAGACGTCATCGCTCGATACCGGTGCACCACTAAGGCCATAGGAGTCGATACGATGACGCGCGACAAAGCTGCCATCGACCTGAGACATAAAATGTATGTAGCCTTCTGAATCACCAACCGCAACAGCATTTCCCAATACCGTCGGCGCCGTTATCTGCCTGTTGGCCAACTGTGTCTGTTGCCAAACACTAGCACTGCTACCCAGATCAAACGCCTGCACAGCATCATTAGCTTCGCTGACATAAATATTACCAAAGCCAGAGGCCATTGCGCGGTGGCTGGAGATATCTTTAGACCAGAGGATCTCAGCACGGAACGGGTTAATCGCCACCAGTCGACCCTGGAAGCTATTCACATACAGGGTTTTATCAACCAATAAAGCTCGCGCATCGATATCCACCAGACGCTCCAGTTCTGAGCGACCTTCCGGCAGCGCTACACGGACATCCCATAACTCGACACCTTTATTGTTATCGATAGCGATAAATTTGCCATTAGCAAAACCCGCAAACGTGACATCTGCCGCAACGATAGGCGAACTGGTGCCACGCAGTGTCAAGCCGGGTATCTGCGTATCAAAGGTCCATAGGCGCTGCCCGGTTTGGGCATTAAATGCCACTAAGTTTCCGGTTATCACCTGAAATACTACAATCTCTTTATTAAACTGCGCCGGCACAATGGACTCAGAATTCAGCGTGGCCCGCCAAAGCTCCGTCCCGTCCTCGGCATTCAGCACAATGACTTCACCATTTTCAGCAGCCACGGCCAGCTGACCAAACCCGGCGCCTACCCCACCGACAATGGTCTGTTGCAAAGACTGCTGCCAGATCAGCTCACCGCTGTCACGGCGATAAGCAAATACGTTGCCTTCAACATCAGTGGCGTAAACTGCGTCTTCGCCAACAACCGGCTGAATCTGCTGATATTTACTACCTAGACCCTCACCAACATTGACTGACCAAAGAACTTTAACTTGTTTCTGCGGCTCAAAATCCACCAAAGGTGAAGGCTTGATAGCATCACCCCCATCACCAAAAAAACCACAACCAGCAAGCAGCAGACAGACCAAGCCTGCCGACAACAGATGCAGACGTTTCATTTAACTGCCCTCACCTGTCAGATCATGAATTTTCATCTCCAGTATCACACCGGGTGCAAGTGCAAGCGCTGACTCATATGCCGCTAAAGCTGCGGGTTTATCACCTAACTGAAGGTGGATATCGCCCAGTAATTCATGACGCTCTGCCGCGAACAGCTCTGTTGTCTGAGAACTCAACAGTGTCAACGCCTCGTCAGCCTGATCCTGAGCAACTAGAATACGTGCCTTGCCAATAACCGCCTGAATTCGCACTGGCTCTGCAGGCGTTTGAGCTATAACCCAATCCAACCGCTCTGCGGCCTGATCAAGCTCACCTTGGTCAACCGCCAAACGCGCCAGAACCAAACCCGCAAAATAAGAGTAAGCTGTGCCGTCAAATTCGGTTACCAGTTGATTGGCCAAATGCTGAGCCGTTGCCAACTTAGCTTCATCCTGTTGTGGGCCCAAAGCGCCAGCAACAGCATCCATCATATTCTGGTAGGTTATTGATGCGCCTTCAGCAGTGGCCGCACGCTGTTTTTGCCAACCCTGCCAGCCAGCAACAAGCGCCAAGGAAACCGCAATCGCCAACAGCAGCGATTTGCCATTTTCTTTCCACCACTGTTTAAGGGCCTGAACCTGTTCTTCTTCGGTGCGTAATTCAGCCACCCTGATATCCCCTTACCTATTATTCTGTAGAGTTATGCGTTGTGCTGAGATATTTCAGCAATCTTACCGGCCAATGTGTCTAGTGCAACATCAAATACCGGCTCATCGCGATGCCACAGGGTAGCCGATAAATTATTCTCTGCCGAGCCTTTTATCAGGACAACAACCGGAGCCCCGGTTTGCTTGGCTTTTTGACTGATATTTTTCAGACCACCGCAATGAATGCGAATCCGCAGGCCTGGCAAATCATTCCTTAACTGCTCTGCCAGCAGAACCACTTCAGACTGAAAACCTTTACTTTCTGCCGCAAGATAGACATCAAATGGCTGACGCAGTGCTTCCGGCACACACCTCAGTGTTTCCAACAGCAGCACCAACCGCTCCACGCCCATGGCAAATCCCACCGCGGGGGTTGGTTTGCCTCCAAGCTGTTTGACCAAGCCATCATAACGTCCGCCAGCACAGACAGTGCCCTGCGCGCCCAACTTATCCGTGACCCACTCAAAAACAGTTTTACAGTAGTAGTCCAAGCCCCGAACAAGACGTGGATTGATCTCATATTCCACACCGGCCTGATCAAGAATTGCCGTCAATTCTGCAAAATGCGCCCTGGACTCTTCATCCAAGTAATCCGCAAGTACCGGAGCGTCCTGGAGAATTGCCTGGGTATTCTCATCTTTGCTATCGAGAATACGCAGTGGATTACTCTCCAGTCGACGCTGACTGTCTTTATCCAGCTGCTCGCGATATTGAGCAAGGTAGGTAACCAGCGCTTCTTTATACGCCGCGCGCGCTTCGTTACTGCCCAACGAATTAAGTTGCAGCGTTACCGAATCCAATAAACCCAGGGTCTGCCACAAGCGAGCACTAAGCAGAATGACTTCAGCATCAATATCTGCCGCAGCCATACCGAAGGTTTCAACACCAATCTGATGAAACTGACGATAACGTCCTTTCTGAGGTTTTTCATAGCGGAACATCGGGCCGCGATACCAGAGACGCTGCATCTGGTTAAATAACAGCCCATGCTCTTCTGCGGCACGTACACAACCGGCAGTCCCTTCCGGACGCAATGTTAAGCTTTCAGCATTACGGTCTTCAAAGGTGTACATCTCTTTCTCAACAATATCGGTAACCTCACCGATAGAACGCTTAAAGAGATTGGTTTGCTCTACTACAGGCATCCGAATTTCTGCGTAACCATAGGCAGACAATACATTTTGTACTGTCTGCTCCAGATACTGCCAGACTGGCGTTTCCTGCGGCAGAATATCGTTCATGCCGCGAATGGCTTGTATTTTTGCCAAGTGACTAACCTTGTACTGCTAAATTATTCCGAGAGGGGCAATGATAACCGGACGACATTGTTGCTACTGTATGCCGCGAGTTCAATATCCTCGCCATTGTATCGCACCGCACTGACAGCATCCGCTGCACCGAGGATAATCTTGAGTGGCGCACCCGTATCAAGAGTCAGGGTCTGACCACTGCGGCGAGTATCACCCACCAATCGCTGACCCGTTGTTTGGTTACGCACTGATACCCAGCAGTCGGCGGCAAACTCGATGACCAAGCCAGTCTCCACCATTTCCGCTGGAGCAACACTATCTTCCGCTGACACAAGCGACTGTGCTTCATCTTGGGTAGAGGCATTCTGATCCAAGTCATTCTGCAAAGCGGTTAATTCATCATCGGACAGATAAACCGGCTCAGGTTCAGAGACTGCCGCAGATGCCGTTTCTATATCATTGATGCCACTACCCGCGGTGTCGGTGTCGGTTTCATCAAGTTTGGGTAACACCAACGTGCCATCCTGATTTACCACCGGTGCATCAGCGACAGGTTGCACAGCCTGATCTGGCTCAACGCCTGTCACTGTAGAGCCTGACTGGGTCTGCCACCACCAGAAGGTCAACAAAATAATGCCTAACACAAACAACCAGGTGAATAGCTTCATTAGCGGGTCATTCACCTTCGCCTGCTGCCTTATGCGTGATACCGACTTCACCTGCCCAGCCTGACTAGCGCCATTGCCGGGAAATGATTTATCAAACTCAATAATCAGCGCATTGTCATCGAGCTTCACTAGGCGGGCATAAGCACGAATATAGCCCCGAGCAAAAACTAGGCTTGGCAAACCAACGACTGAGCTGTTCTCCAGTATATGGATATAATTTACCGGCAGATTTAGCTGCGCCGCCACCTGCGACTGAGGCATCTCGCGCGCTTCACGCGCGGTTTTGAGTGTTTCACCCCAGCAGACTGATGTCAGTCCATCCTGTCCCGCTTGTTCTTCACTGCTCAACGGGAAGACTCCTTATATTGTTGATACTCTTCAGATTCTGGGTACAGATTTTTTAATATCAATGCAAAAGTGGCAGCACGCGAGGTATTACCCCGCATCCGCTCAAGACGAATACCTACCCACAAACTTTTTGCATAATGCTCAGTCTGCCGTTTGTCCACCAGTTCCAGAAAACGGTCAAAATATTTACCTGCGTCTGCTGGTTCATTTGCATCAATCAGCAGATCGGTCAGTTCCACCAGAGAAACCGGACGATTTTGGGTGACCTGTAACGAACGTTGAAAAGCATGCTTGGCAGCATCATCACGTTGCAGCAGTCGATAGCAACGCCCGAGATTTTCGAAAGCTTGGGAGCGACGCGTGTAAAAGGGGTCTTCTGTCGCACGGGCAATTTCCTGACACGCTTCTTCATAGCGTTGGTTAGCAAACAGGAAGGCACCAAAATTGTTATGCATCATCGCTGAATCAGGTTCCAGCTGGGTGGCCTTACGATAGTAAGTTTCCGCCAGAGCGGTATCACCTTCCAACTGAAACACCAGCGCCAGTCCGTTATGCGCCTCGGCATAACCGCTGTTCATTTCGATCGCACGTTGAAAAGATTGTTTGGCGTTACTGGTATCACCTTCCTGGAGATACTCAAAGCCAAGGCGAGTATAGACATCATAGGTTTTCAATTCGCTACCACCCAGACGAGGTTGCGGCGAACTACAGCCAACCAGACCCAGCAGACATACCCCGATGACGAACTGACAAATCCCTCTCACTATGTCTCTCCTATTGCAGTCGGTCTGACTCCCCGCTGCCGGTTTCTTGAACGATAGGAATATATTTCTGACTGCGGCGGGTACGATCAGCAACCTGGCCAACCAACTGACCACAAGCGGCATCAATTTCATCGCCCCGCGTACGTCTAACAGTGGTCACAATACCACCTCGTACCACAATCTCTTTGAAAGCGAGGATAGCGTCTTCTTGAGGCCGTTCATAGCCGGAATTTGGGAATGGGTTAAATGGAATCAGATTTAGTTTGGACGGCATACGGCGCAGCACCTTGACCAACTGGCGAGCATGCTCTGGCTGATCGTTTACGCCAGCAATCATTGTATATTCAACCGTGATCACCCGCTTATCACTCAAGTTTTCCAAGTAACGGTTACAAGCGGCAATCAGTTCATCAATAGGATAACGGCGATTGATCGGTACCAGCTCATCACGCAATGCATCATTGGGGGCGTGTAGTGATACCGCTAAAGAAACATCGGTGACTTCACGCAGTTTATCAATAGCAGGAACAACACCGGCAGTCGACAAAGTAACACGACGTTTGGATAAACCATAGGCATTATCCTCCATCATTAGCTGCACCGCATCGACAACATTATCAAAGTTCATCAGCGGCTCACCCATACCCATCAGTACCACATTGGTGACGGCCCGCTGAGAGGTGGTGTCGAATTTACCGCTGGCACGGATAGCAATACGTAACTGACCAATGATTTCTGCCGTGGTCAGGTTACTGTTAAAACCTTGCTTACCGGTAGAACAAAAACTGCAATCCAACGAACAGCCAACCTGAGAAGAAACACACAGGGTTTTACGTTCACCTTCAGGAATCAGCACCGCTTCGACGCTGGATCCACTCTGCGTGCGCATAACCCATTTCTGGGTGCCATCTTTAGAGGTTTTCTCCAGCAGCACTTCAGGCTCACGAATTTCAGCAATGCCACTCAGCTTCTCACGCAGCGCCTTGCTGATATTCGTCATCTGTTCAAAGTCAGTAGCACCCAACTGATGAATCCACTTCAGCACCTGAACTGCACGAAAGCGTTTTTCACCTATTTCTTCGAAAAAGGCTTCCAGCTTAGTCGGGGTCATACCCAGCAAGTTTACTTTGGTTTGTGCTTCAGTCATGGTGCGATTCTCAGTTGCTGCCCATATAACGCAAAACGCCTGTACCGAATACTAAGGCACAGGCGCAAGCATCAGCAATTACTTGCCGAAGAAATAGGCAATTTCACGCTCAGCGGACGCTGCAGAATCAGAACCGTGTACCGCATTGGCATCGATAGACTCAGCAAAATCACGACGAATAGTACCTTCAGCCGCTTCTTTCGGGTTAGTTGCACCCATCAGCTCACGGTTAAGAGCAATAGCATTTTCACCTTCCAACGCCTGCACTACGACAGGGCCTGAAGTCATAAATGCCACCAGGTCAGCAAAGAACGGGCGTTCTTTATGCTCTGCATAAAAACCTTCGGCTTCAGCCTGGCTCAGCTGCTTCATTTCCAAAGCAACAATTTTCAGACCTGCCTTTTCAAAACGGCTTTCGATTTCGCCGATTACGTTTTTAGCAACAGCATCCGGTTTAATGATGGACAAAGTACGTTCAGTGGCCATGCATTTAGCTCCCATAATAAAGATGAAAAAAAGAGGTATCTAAAAACATGCCGCCGGCGATTCATGCCTGCCATACAGTATGCTTTTGGATACCACCTTAATGCGGGGCGGATTATACGCCAGAGCGGTGTCAGAAAACAGTAGCCCGCAATTGCATGTCGTATTGCCACCAAGCTGGCTTATTCAAGCTCCTCAAGCCAGGCCATCTGAATGCCTTCAAGAATCTTTTCACCACAGCGCTGCGGATCATCATCAAACGCTTCCAGTGCCATCACCATCTCATACAGTTCAGGAAAACTGACCTTCATCGGGTCTTGCTCTGGAAACTGATCACACAGCTCAATAGCAATATCGTAAACATCAACCCACTTCAGAGACATAATTTAACCCTCAGTGACGTTCAGAAACCTGATTGATCGTATACTTAGGCACTTCCACCACCAGATCAGTATCACCAACCACGGCCTGACAACTTAAACGCGATTCCGGCTCAAGGCCCCAAGCCTTATCCAGCATATCATCTTCTAACTCGTCAGAAGGCTCCATGGAATCAAAGCCTTCACGCACAACCACATGACAGGTGGTACACGCACAGGACTTTTCACAAGCGTGCTCAATTTCGATACCGTGTTCCAGCGCTGCATCACAGATAGTGACGCCCGGATCTACTTCAATCACCTTCCCTTCCGGGCACAACTCATCATTTGGTAAAAAGATAATCTGTGGCACTACTGATTCCCCTCAATTTCATCCACGGTATGCCCGCGCAATGCCTTCTGTATACTTTGATCCATACGGCGGCCTGCAAATTCATCCGATGCCCGCGCCAATGCCTGAATACCACTTTCAATCGCCTGACTATCTGCCTGCTGCTTCAGGATGTCTAGCTTGTCCATTTCAGCCTGCAACTGCTGCCGCTCTTCGTCAGTTAACAAGTCACCATCCACCTGCAAGGCGTCCCGTAAGGAGACCAATAAGCGATCTGCCTCAACCTGTTGTTCACGCAGTGCTCGCGCCTCTTTATCCGAATTCGCATTAAGGTAAGACTGCTGCAGCATATCGGCAATTTCTGCATCACCAAGCCCATATGAAGGCTTGATCTGCACCGAGCTTTCAACACCCGACACCAATTCTTTAGCAGCAACCCCCAGCAGACCATCCGCATCAACCTGAAAGGTCACACGAATTTTGGCTGCACCCGCATTCATCGGCGGGATACCACGCAACACGAAGCGCGCCAGCGAGCGACAATCATCTACCAGCTCTCGCTCACCCTGCAATACATGAATCATCATTGCAGTCTGACCATCTTGATAGGTGGTAAATTCTTGCGCTTTAGCCACCGGGATAGGGGTATTACGGTGAATTACTTTCTCTACCAGACCTCCCATGGTTTCAAGCCCTAAAGAGAGCGGAATCACGTCCAGCAACAACATATCGCTCTCAGGCTTATTACCCGCCAATACGTCAGCCTGCAATGCAGCACCAATAGCCACGACTTTATCAGGATCGATATCCACATGCGGTAGACGATCGAATAACTGCTCCACCTGCGAACGCACTAACGGCACACGAGTTGACCCGCCCACCATCACCACTTCACCAACTTCAGCAGCAGATACACCCGCATCTTTTAGCGCCCGTTTACAGGCACGCAGTGTGCGCTTTACCAGCGGCGCGATCAACTCATCAAACTGGACACGACTAATGGTCAGTGCATGCTTAACACCTGCCAAATTCAGAGCAATTGTCGCTTCTGACTGGGTGCTTAACTGCTCTTTGACACCTTTAGCTTGTTCGGTAAGCTGCCGCGCCTCAGAGGCGTTCAAAGCCCCAAGGTTCAGTTCTTCAGCCACCCATTGCGCCAGCGCATAATCCAGGTCATCACCACCCAGGGCACTATCGCCCCCGGTCGCCAATACTTCAAAGACCCCTTTATTCAGGCGCAGGATAGAGATGTCGAAGGTTCCACCACCCAGGTCATACACAGCGATGACACCTTCGCCACCCTGATCTAAACCATACGCCACTGCAGCCGCTGTAGGCTCATTCAACAAGCGCAATACTTTCAAACCGGCTAGCCGGGCAGCGTCTTTGGTGGCCTGGCGCTGAGCATCATCAAAATAGGCCGGCACTGTAATCACGGCACCCGTCAGCTCACCACCCAGCGCGGCTTCAGCCCGCTCAGCCAGCGTACTGAGAATATCCGCCGACACCTGTACCGGGCTTTTTTTACCCGCCGCTGTTTCGATATACGGCATCCCCTCCGGCTCACCAGAAAAACGGTACGAGCCTTCAGTACTCAGCGACTTCAGGTCTGCAACACCACGCCCCATAAGGCGCTTGACGGAAATAATCGTATTGTACGGGTCATCAGAAGCATGACTGAGCGCCTCGTAACCAACCTGATGCGAGCCACAGGGCATATAACGCACTACAGAGGGCAACAGGGAACGATCGTTCATATCCGGCAGAGTGACAGGCTCGCCGCTACGTACGGACGCCACCAATGAATTAGTGGTACCCAGATCGATACCTACCGCCAATTTATGTTGATGCGGAGCAGCGCTCTGCCCCGGTTCAGCTATCTGTAACAACGCCATAGTTTTGATTAGTCATCCAACTGATCTTCGAGACGCTCGATCTCTGTGGCCAGTTTTTCAATAAATTGCATTTTACGGACAGTTACCGTGGCCGTATCCAGATCCGGTGCCTCGTACTGCTGAGCAAACGACTGACGCAGTAACTTCAACTGATCTTCAACTGCTTCAGATAGTGCTTCAAGCTCAGCCAACGGATCATTCGCATCCATCACTGACTCCAGTTGTTCTCGCAGCTCCATCTGTTGCATCAGAAACATGGGGTCAATCGGCGTTGACGACTCATTGTGAGTATCAATGTCAGCTAGAGACAACAAGTACTGGGCGCGCCGCAACGGAGATTTAAGGGTGGAAACACCCTCGTTCAGATAGGCCATATACTGCACAGCCCGACGCTGCTCCTGGTCTGAAAGGTGCGCAAAACGGTCAGGATGAAGTGTTTTTTGCAGTTCTCGAGCCTGATCCGACAAACGGATCAGGTCAAGTTGATAGGCAACCGGCAGGCCGATAAATTCGAAGTAATTTTTTCTGATATCCATCAATCCTGCCCGGCTTAATCAGACATTGAAGCTTTCGCCGCAACCACACTCGCTAGAGACATTGGGATTGTTGAACTTAAAGCCTTCGTTCAGCCCTTCTTTGACGAAATCAAGCTCAGTGCCATCGAGGTACAGCAGACTCTTTGGATCAATAATAATCTTCAGGTTCTGCTGCACTTCAAACACCTCATCTTCGGATTGGACGTCATCGACAAATTCAAGCACATATGCCATGCCTGAACAGCCTGATGTACGGACACCCAAACGAACACCTTCGCCATGACCACGTTTTTCAAGATAACGGGCAACGTGGTTCGCCGCGGCATCGGTCATGGAAATAGCCATAATTGCTCGAACTCCAAGTAACAGGGGCCTAAAATTTACTTATCTTGCTTCTGCTTGTAATCAGCAATAGCGGCTTTGATTGCATCTTCCGCCAATACTGAACAGTGAATTTTCACTGGTGGCAGAGCCAACTCTTCAGCAATTGTCGTGTTCTTCAATTCAGATGCTTCATCCAGCGACATACCTTTAACCCACTCAGTTATCAGTGAGCTGGACGCAATAGCAGAACCACAGCCATAGGTTTTGAATTTAGCATCTTCGATAATGCCAGCATCACTCACCTTGATCTGCAAACGCATTACGTCACCACAGGCTGGCGCACCCACCATGCCGGTGCCAACGGATCCATCTTTATCATCCATCTTGCCGACGTTGCGCGGGTTTTCGTAATGATCAATTACCTGTTCACTATAAGCCATGATAATCTCCTCAAAATCTCTGTGATAATCAGTGGTGAACCCACTCAACTTTGCTTAGGTCAACACCATCCTTGAACATATCCCACAGAGGCGATAGCTCACGTAATTTCATAACTGCGTGGTGAATCTGCTTAACAGCGCAATCCACTTCTTCGTTAGTTGTGAAACGCCCGAACGAAAAACGAATGGAGCTGTGTGCCAACTCATCGCTAAGTCCCAGCGCACGCAGAACATAAGACGGTTCCAAACTTGCCGATGTACAGGCTGAGCCAGAAGATACAGCCAGATCTTTCAGTGACATCAACAGTGATTCACCCTCAACGAAAGCAAAACTGACATTCAGATTGCCCGGCACTCGTTCAGTGGCAGAACCGTTCATATAAACTTCTTCAATATCATTCAGCCCGGACATCATGCGATCACGCAGAGCTGCCAGACGCTTGGCTTCGTCAGCCATTTCTTCTTTGGCAATTCGGCAGGCTTCACCCATACCTACAAGCTGATGAGTTGGCAACGTACCGGAACGCATACCACGCTCATGCCCACCACCATGCATCTGCGCTTCCAGGCGGATACGTGGTTTACGACGAACATACAGGGCACCAACACCCTTAGGACCATAAATTTTGTGTGCCGAGAAGGACATCAGATCAACTTTCATCGCGTCCATGTCAATCTCAATCTTACCCAGGCTTTGCGCGGCATCTACATGGAAGATAATGCCTTTCGAACGGGTCAATTCACCAATTGCAGCAATGTCCGTGATAGTGCCAATTTCGTTATTGACATGCATCAGCGACACCAGAATCGTATCTTCCCGGATCGCTTCAGCCACCGCTTGCGGCTGAATAAGACCATCCTGACCCGGTGCCAGATAAGTCACTTCAAACCCTTCACGTTCAAGCTGACGGCAGGTATCCAAAACCGCCTTATGCTCAATTTTAGAGGTAATAATGTGCTTACCTTTGCGCTGATAGAAGTTCGCAGCACCTTTAATCGCGAGGTTATCAGATTCGGTTGCACCAGACGTCCACACAATTTCCCGTGGGTCAGCACTAATCAAATCCGCCACCTGGCGACGTGCAATCTCAACCGCTTCTTCCGCTTTCCAGCCGAACAAGTGGGAGCGGGACGCAGGATTACCAAAATTACCATCCTGAGTCAGGCAGGCCATCATTTTCTCAGCTACCCGCGGATCAACCGGGGTTGTTGCAGAGTAATCCAGATATATCGGTGTTTTCATTCTCTTCTCCGAGCCTTGCTCACACTACTGCTTCTTCACGACCAACACGATCTTCTGTAGATGGAACCAAAATCTGCTCCATATGTATCCGATCCTGTCGGTTTGAAATCTCTTGTACGTCGCGTCTTGCGACCAGCTCCTGTAGGGAAATCCCACTGAGGAACCCATGAATTTGCTCACTCAGGTCACACCACAAATGATGCGTAAGACAGATTTCACCACCCTGACAATCAGCTTGATTGCGGCATCCAGTCGCATCCACGGATTCATTTACCGCGTCAATCACTTCAGCCACATTAATCGCCGAACGCTTCCGGTTTAGCTGATAACCACCACCTGGACCACGCACACTGCGCACCAGCTCATTGCGGCGCAGCTTCGCGAATAGTTGCTCCAGATATGACAGAGAAATCCCCTGACGTTCAGAAATATCAGCCAGGCTGATCGGCCCATTACCTTCATGCAGGGCCAGATCAAGCATCGCTGTTACAGCGTATCTTCCCTTGGTGGTTAATCGCATAATTTTTCACCCAAAATGCTTGTCTGCATGTTGCGGGTATTATGCAATACCTGACAAAAAGAGTCAACTTTATAACCCAGTAAAAGTGTCGGAATTAACGCGCTCGCATAATTTTTTTGGGGCGGAATTTTACCATGAAAGATATCAAATCCCCATGCCACTAACCGCTGATCCTTTTTTGTACGGCTTTTAAGATACCCCTCAGTACATTCACCTCTACTTTATCCGGCACCGCCCTGAGGAAAAGCCGACGCAATCGGGGCATCAACTGACGCGGGTTTTCCGGATCAAGAAACTCAATATCCACCAGAGTCTGCTCCAGATGCTCAAACATCCGCTCAAGCTCAGCATTTTCAGCGAGCTCGATATCCCAAGGCGTACCCCACTGAGGCTGATCTTCCCTAGCACCTGCCGCATAGAGCGAAGCCATTCGCAATTCATAACTGATAACCTGAACGGCAGCGGCGACATTTAGCGAGCAGAAGTCAGGATTTGCCGGAATATGCACATGCTGATGGCACAATTGCAGCTCATCATTGGTCAAACCCCGATCTTCACGACCAAATACTATGGCTACCCGGGTATCCGCCGCCGCTGAGCTAACAATACCCGCCAGCTCCCGAGGATTAACCAACGGCCAGGGAATATGCCGACCCCGCGCACTGGTTCCCACCACCAGATGACAATCCGAGATCGCCTCGGACAAACTGGCGTGTACCACGGCATTATCCAGCAGGTCTGTAGCGCCAGACGAGCGCGTAATCGCCTCTTCATGAGGGAAAAATTTTGGCGCAACAAGATGCAACTCAGACAGGTTCATATTCTTCATTGCCCGGGCAACAGCACCAATATTGCCGGGATGTGTGGTATTCACCAGTACGATACGGATATTCTGCGACATAGCTCACCAGCCTATGAAAGGGGCAACATTCTAACAGATCTGGATTCAGCAGTTCAGCCACCCCGATTCCTCGGGTATAATGCGTTCATTAAATAGAACTGTCTGCAGGTTTCCTACTGATGCAACCCATGGTGAATATCGCTCTACGCGCCGCGCGCGTAGCAGGCGAACAGATTGTACGTGCCGTTGAACGGCTCGACCTTATTAAAACCGACCCCAGTGAAGTAAACAGCTTACTGAACGATACCTGCAAAAAAGCCGAACTGAGCATTGTTCACAGTATTCAAAAGGCTTACCCGCAGCATCGTGTGATTGGTGAATATACCGGCGAGCACGCCGCCCAGGGAGATATTACTGAATTCACCTGGTACATCAATCCAATCGACAGCATCTCCAATTTTTCCAATGGACTGCCGGTGTTTGCTATCAGCATGGCTGGCCAACATAAAAATCGAATCGAACATGCCCTCGTACTAAACCCGGTTACTGGGGAAGAGTTCACGACTAGCCGCGGCAAAGGCGCTCAGCTCAACGGCAAGCGGCTACGCGTCAGCAACCACAAAACAATTGATCAGTCACTGATTGGCACCGGCTTTTTCAACCGCAGTAGTGATAAGCCACACCTGGAAGCCTATCTGGATATTTTCCGCTCTATGACACTCGCCGGCGGAACCATTTACAACGGCGGCTCACCCGCACTGAATTTAGCCTATACCGCCGCCGGTCGAATCGACGGCTTCTATCAGATCGGTCTGAATCAGTGGGAAATGGAAGCCGGCATCTTGCTGGTACAAGAAGCTGGCGGACTGGTTGGCGACTTCAAAGGTGATAACCAGTTCCGCAATAACGGCCACCTGGTTGCAGCCAACCCGAAAATGTTTAAGTCATTGCTGCAGAGTCTGAAACCCTGCTTAACTGACAGCCTTAAATAACATTCAGGCTTTATATTGACCAAAAAAAACCGCGATTATAATCGCGGTTTTTTTATCTGCCGACGCTTGTTACACCCCGTAAGGATTACGCAAGACAATGGTTTCCACACGATCAGGACCAGTAGAGATGATATCTACCGGCGCCTCAACCAGCTCTTCCAGCCGCTTGATATAATTCACTGCAGCTGCAGGCAATGCATCGATTGACTTGGCACCCACTGTAGATTCCTGCCAACCAGGTAAAGCTTCATAAACGGGCTGCACCGCCTCATAGTCTTCACTACCGCTGAGTGAAGTCACGACATTACCTGACGCATCCTTATAGCCAACACAGATATTAATCTGCTCCATGCCATCCAACACATCCAGCTTAGTCAAACAGATACCAGACACCGAATTAATCTGAATAGCGTGACGCAACGCAACCGCATCGAACCAACCACAACGCCGCGCACGACCAGTGGTAGAACCAAATTCATGACCACGCTCAGCCAAACCTTTGCCGATATCGCAATGTAGCTCGGTAGGGAACGGCCCACCACCGACACGGGTAGTGTAAGCCTTGGTGATACCCAGAATGTAGTCGAGATATAACGGACCAAAACCACTACCCGTTGAAGTACCACCCGCAGTAGTATTCGAAGAGGTCACATAAGGGTATGTACCATGGTCAATATCCAGCAGCGAACCCTGCGCGCCCTCAAACATAATGTTTTCACCGCGCTTACGCAGGTCATGCAACATAGCGGTGACATCAGCCACCATCGGTGCTAATTGATCACCCATTGCCAGCGCTTCATCCAGTACTGTCTGATAATCTACCGGATCAACCTTGTAGTAATTTTGCAGCTGAAAATTATGGTATTCCATCACTTCTTTAAGCTTGACCGCAAACCGTTCAGGCGCTAACAGATCACCCAGACGCAAACCCCGGCGCGCTACTTTATCTTCATACGCAGGGCCTATACCACGACCGGTGGTACCAATTTTGGCATTACCACGCGCCAGCTCACGCGCCTGGTCCAAAGCTACGTGATACGGCAAAATCAACGGACACGAAGGACTCAAACGCAAGCGTTCACGCACCGGCACATCAGCCTCTTCAAGCCCTTTTATCTCTTTCAGCAACGCTTCAGGCGAAAGCACCACACCATTACCGATCATACAGACTACGTTTTCACGCAGGATTCCGGATGGAATCAGGTGCAGAACGGTTTTTTCCCCATCAATAACCAGGGTATGACCCGCATTATGACCGCCCTGAAAGCGGGCCACAGCAGCGGCTTGGTCTGTCAGCAGATCTACGATCTTACCCTTACCTTCATCACCCCACTGGGTACCCAGAACAACTACGTTTTTGCCCATTGCTGCCTACTTGAATTCGATCAAAAAATAAATCTGATTACAGATCAACGACTTGCCATTGACCCTCTTGCTGTACCAACTCCGCGGTACAAGGCGTTGACGGCGCTACACCAGTCAACGCAAAGATCACGGTTTCACCCTGCTGCCGCAGAAGCGAGACCTGCTGCAACAAAGCAGCATCTTCCAATGCCGGCGCCAAAATACGGCGCGACCCAGCAAAGGAAGCATTAGATAATTCTGCCAGCGTGCTCAGGTCAGCACTGAAACCAGTCGCTGGCCTGGCGCGGCCAAAATCACTACCGATATGATCATAACGCCCACCACTGGCGATTGACTGACCAAAAGCGGGTGTATAAGCCGCAAATACAACACCGGTATGATAGTTATAACCGCGCAATTCACTGAGATCGAAATACAGATCCAGTGACGGTTCGCGCAGCGCAATACGCGCGGCCAACTGCTGCAGGTAATCAATAGCTTCAATGACTTCAACCGGCGCTTCGGCAAACACAGTCAATGCTTTCTGCAAGACTTCACTGCCACCATTCAACTGCGGCAATGCCAGCAATGCCTGACTTTTCACCGCATCCAGCGCCAGACCATCGACATAAGCCTGCAACTCCGGCAAAGCCTTACGCCGCAGGATATCCTGATATTCTTCTTGCTGGGTCGCAGCCAAACCAGTCCAGCCCAGCAGACCACGGAATACACCAACATGGCCCAGATCCAACGTCAGTTCCTGCTGCACCCCAGCCGACTGCAAGGTTTGCATCATCAGGCCAATTATCTCAACATCGCTTTCAATACCGGCATGACCATATAACTCAGCACCAATCTGAAGCGGGTTACGCGAAGCCAGCGGCTGCGCCGGACGCGCATGCACAACTGTGCCGCAGTAACAAAGACGGGTAACCCCTTCCTGACGCAGGCGGTGGGCATCAATACGTGCAACCTGAGGTGTGATATCGGCACGCACCCCCAGGCTATGACCGCTTAACTGATCGGTCACTTTAATGGTATTCAGGTCAAGATCACGTCCAACACCTGTGAGCAATGAATCGAGGTGCTCAACCAGGGGCGGCATCACCAATTCATAACCCCAACTAACATGGAGGTCCAGCAACCGCCGACGCAACAACTCCACCCCGTATGCTTTGGGTGGTAACAGCTCTTTGATGCCTTCAGGAAGCAGCCAGCGATCGGCCAATGCCATGTAAATACTCCGTTATTTCTCTTAGCCGGCCAATGCCAGCCACTCTCAATTCACCAGATATAACAAAATCAGGCCTGCCAGCATGCTGGCAAAACCGATGACGCGCAATACACGGTCGTCTACTCGCGCTAACTGCTGAACCAGATTACGCCAGCGCTGCGGATACAGAAACGGGATAACACCTTCCAGAATCAGCATCAGACAGAAAGCAATCGCTAATTCATGCCAAAACTCAGTGGGCATACTGCCAATCCAATTCCACACTGCCACAAAAAAACCGGGCAAAACCCGGTTTCCGTATTCTATCATGTAATCAGGGAAAATCGCCCCTGATTACATGTTTTTTTCTACCAATCGCTTCAAGGTGCCGTAGATTTATCCAGGTACTTGAAGAAGTCGCTATCAGGCTTCAGCAATAACACGTCACCATTTTGACCGAACGATTCACGATAGGCCTGCAGGCTGCGATGGAAGGAGTAAAATTCCGGGTTAGCTGAGTAAGCTTCGGCATAAATACTTGCCGCACCAGCATCACCTTCACCTCGAATCTCCTCTGACTCGCGATAGGCCTGAGCCTCAATAACGGTTTTCTGGCGATCAGCATCAGCACGAATACCCTCAGCCAGCTCTTTACCACGGGAACGCAGCTCTCTGGCTTCACGCTCACGCTCAGTACGCATACGCTGATATACAGACTCTGAGACTTCAGGCGGCAGATCGATACGTTTTACCCGTACGTCAACTACCTCAACCCCCAGTTCCGTCAGAGCTATCTTACTCAGATTAGCAGTTAGCTCTGCCATCAGCTCTTCACGCTCACCGGACACAACTTCGGTCACAGTACGCTCACCAAACTGATTACGCAGGCCCGTATCGACCCGGTCAGACAGCAATTGAGCCGCCTTGAATTCATCACCAGAAGTCGCAGTGTAGAATTTCTCTACATTACCCACCCGCCATTTGACGAATGAATCAACGATCAGTCGTTTCTTCTCCAGCGTCAGATATGCCTGAGGGCGCGCATCAAGAGTCAGAACACGGGAATCAAAAATTCGCACCTTGTTAACGATAGGAATTTTAAAGTGGATACCGGGCGTCACATCGGCGTTATACACCTCACCAAATTTCAGCAACACCGCACGTTCAGTCTCTTTAACAATATACAGAGTACTTTGCGCCAGCAGTATCACAGCACCAATAACAATCAAACCAAATATGGATTTGGACTGCATGTTAACGCCCCTCCCTTCTGGTTTCCTGACGCAGGCGAATTTGATCAACCACCTGGTCGGTCAATTCCCGCAAGCTATCGCTGTTAAGATTTACCGGGTCCTTGCTGGCAGTTGCAACACCACGGTTCTGCAACAGCTTATCCAGCGGCAGGTACATCATGTTATTACCACCTTCCACATCAATCAGAATTTTCGGGTTTTCAGCCAAAACTTTCTGCATCGAATCCAGATACAGACGCTCACGCGTTACCACTGGCGCCTTCTCATATTCCTTTAACAGTGCCGAGAAACGGTGCGCATCACCCTGAGCCCTGGCAATAACTTCTTCACGGTATGCACTGGCCTCTTCCAGCATACGCTGGGCACGACCACGCGCCTCAGGAATGATGCCGTTTGAATAAGACTCAGCCTCGTTTTTCACTCGCTGCTCATCCTCTCGCGCCTTGATCACATCATCAAACGCATTCTGCACCTGGTTAGGCGCTTTCGCTTCTTTGATATTGACCTTGGATATCTGCAGACCTGTATTGTACTCATTCATGTACTGCTGCAGGCGAGCCTGCACCTGAATCGACAGAGCATCACGACCCTGTGTCAGGATAGAGTGCATATCGGTCGAACCTACTACGTGACGCAGTGCTGATTCAGCCGCATGAGACAGACTTGCTTCCGGGTCACGGACTCGTAGCACAAAGGACTCAGTATCAGAAATGACATACTGCACGGTCATCTCTACATCAACAATGTTCTCATCCTTAGTCAGCATCAGAGCACGATGATCACGCGTACGGACACGAGTAACGTTGACCGGCGTCACGATATCAATCAAAGGCGGATTCCACTGCAGACCGGGACCTACCGTTTCATGGTATTTCCCCAACCGAAGCACAACACCGCGCTCCTGCTGATCAAGGGTGTAGACACCCAGCCCCATCCAGACCAGTACAGCCACAATAGCGACAACCAGAATCATCCGGCCACTGCTGCTTTTACCACCCCCGCCGTCACCACGACCGGAACGACCTTTGCCGCCACCAAACAAGCTATTCAGCTTATCCTGCAGCTTGCGCAGCGCCTCATCCAGATCAGGCGGCCCCTGATCACCGCCATTACGACCACCGCGGTTATTACCACCCCAGGGATCCTGATTATTGCCATTGCCTCCCGGCTCATTCCAGGACATAAAGATCTCCGTCAAAACTACCTTTAGTTGTGAAGCGTAAGATACCTGCCCACCTACCCTGTGTATAGGGAAAGTCACAGATAACTGACACGCTTTTTAATGGACTGAAGAAGTAAAGCATCGTTCCGCAGGCAAGCCCAAACGACTCAATAACTGCAACATATCCTTCTTCTGCATCCTGACTTCTAATACTGCATTGCCATCCGCATCGGTTTGCTCCTGAACCACAGCACCCGCCGCATACAATCTCGCCCGGAATTGCCCCTCGTCGGGCCGTAACACAAGCGCCTGATGAAAAACATCTTCAGCCAGCAGCTCACTGACCGCCTGAAACAATAAATCACAGCCTTCGCCACTCACGGCTGACAACCACACCCGCTGAGGCTTACCCTCTTCGTTGCGGTCGATACGTGAACTCCGTCCAGGTAGCAGGTCGATTTTATTGTAGACCTCAAGCACCGGAACTTCGTCAGCTCCGATCTCCTGTAAAACTTTTTCCACTTCTGCAACATGCCCGTGCCGCTCGTCATCATGGCAATCAATGACATGCAGCAACAGCGTTGCATCCACAGTCTCCTGGAGCGTAGCCCGAAAAGCCTCCACCAACTTATGCGGCAAATGGCGAATAAACCCTACCGTATCTGCCAGAATAGCTGGCCCCACATCCTGAACCTCTACTCTGCGCAGAGTCGGATCCAAAGTAGCAAACAACTGATCCGCCGCGTATACCTGCGAGGCAGTTAATCGATTGAACAACGTGGACTTTCCGGCATTGGTATAACCCACCAACGACAGTGTCGGTACCTCAGCACGCATCCGAGAACGCCGTCCCTGATCACGTTGCTTACGGACTTTTTCCAAGCGCTTATGAATCGATTTCATCCGGGCGCGCAGTAACCGGCGGTCAGTCTCAAGCTGAGTCTCACCCGGACCACGCAGACCAATACCCCCTTTCTGTCGTTCCAAGTGGGTCCAGCCACGCACCAGGCGCGTTGACATATGATCTAACTGCGCAAGTTCAACCTGCAACTTACCTTCGTGAGTCCGGGCACGCTGAGCAAAGATATCCAGTATAAGCCCAGTACGATCCAATACCCGACTTTGGATCTCACGTTCTATATTACGTTCCTGAGTCGGACTTAAGGCGTGATTGAAGATCACCAGCTCTGCCTGATGTAAATTAACCAGCTGCCGTAACTCATCGAGTTTCCCGGAGCCGATAAAAAATCTAGAGCTGGGTTGAGCACGACTGCCCGTCAGGAATTCAACCGGATCGGCGCCTGCTGACAGTGCGAGTTCTTCAAGTTCTTTGGGACTTTCTTGCTCAGTGCCATCAGACAACTGCAAATGAACGAGAATGGCGCGTTCGCCACTCTCAGGACGGTCGAAGAACAAGGATATTTAACCCTCGGCTTTGCTGTCCTCTGCCGCCGGCAATTTGACCGGACGTGAAGGAACAACAGTGGATATGGCATGTTTGTATACCATCTGGCTGACTGTATTTTTCAGCAAGATAACAAACTGATCGAATGATTCTACCTGACCCTGCAACTTGATGCCGTTCACCAAGAAAATCGAAACAGGGATACGCTCCTTGCGCAGCGCGTTCAGATAAGGGTCTTGTAAAGACTGCCCTTTTGACATTGCAAACTCCTTCCCGAAAAAGCGATTGTCGTTATTTGTTGTTTATTATGTAGCCATACAATATGCGCACTACTTAAAAAGCATAAGTTAGGCCAAAGATCAGCATAACACTAAATAATGTTTGCCTCTATTAATTTCAAGGCCTTGGGTAGCAGGTCAGACGAAAGGCTATCCATCCAATGCAAATCAGGCCAGCTACGCAGCCAAGTCACTTGCCGCTTGGCCAACTGACGCGTAGCAATCACGCCTTTTTCAACCATGGTGTCATAGTCGGATTCTCCAGCCATATACGCCCACGCCTGCCGATAACCAACACAACGCACCGACGGCATTTGCGGGGTCAGATCACCCCGCTGCCAAAGCGCTTCCACCTCAGACAAAAAGCCCTGCTCCAACATCTGCTGGAAGCGCAGCGCAATTCGCTGGTGCAAAACCGACCGTTCCTGGGGCATCACTGCCAGAGAAACGATCGGAAATGCAGGTATCTGACGCTCTTGTTCACGCCAAAGTTCCGTTAATGTACGCCCCGTTACCTCAAAAACCTCCAGCGCCCTCTGCAACCGCTGCGAATCATTCGGATTTAAACGTGCCGCTGAATCAGGATCCACTTCAGCAAGACGCGCATGCAACGCTGGCCAGCCTTGCTCCTTACCCATATTTAACAGCCGTTCGCGAATAACAGGATCTGCTTCAGGCAGTTCCGCCAGACCATTTTTTAGCGCATGGAAATACAGCATAGTGCCACCGGTCAGCAACGGAATCCGGCCCTGGCGATGAATACTGGCAATCTCTTCTAGTGCATCCTGACGAAAATCGCCGGCAGAGTAAGCCTCTACCGGATCACGAATATCAATTAACCGATGCGGGAACTGCTGCAGAATAGTCCGATCTGGCTTAGCCGTGCCAATATCCATGCCCCGATAGATCATTGCCGAATCGACACTGACAATGTCGCAGGGCAACTGCTCAGTGAGATCCATCGCCAGATCGGTTTTACCGGAAGCAGTAGGCCCCATCAGAAAGATAACGGGCAATGTTTGCGACATCACCTACTGCCCTCGCAAGAAAAGCTTATCCAGATCAGCCACACTCATCTGAGTCCAGGTGGGCCGACCATGATTACACTGACCACTGCGTTCCGTCTGTTCCATATCCCGTAATAGCGCATCCATCTCAGTAATGGTCAACTGTCGATTGGCACGTACCGCACCATGACAAGCCATGGTCGCCAGCAATTCGTTGATATGCTGTTGAATACGCTGGCTTTCGCCATATACCAACATGTCAGACAGCACATCCCGGATCAGCTGCACATGGTCAGCCTTGGCTAATGTCACCGGCACCTGTCTGATTACCAGGGTTTCTTCACCCATTCTTGCCAGCTCAAAACCCAATTTTTGAAACATTACCGCCTGCTGCTCAGCCAGATCCGCTTCTGCTCGACTCACCGCCAGGCTCACTGGCACTAACAGTGGCTGTGAGCGTACGCCCTGCGTTTCAAATGACTGCTTCATGCGCTCATAGACAATACGTTCATGCGCGGCATGCATATCCACCACCACCAGCCCCTG
The DNA here is from genome assembly GCF_048548695.2 of Pontibacter sp. JAM-7. NCBI lineage: Bacteria > Pseudomonadati > Bacteroidota > Cytophagia > Cytophagales > Hymenobacteraceae > Pontibacter > Pontibacter sp. JAM-7. Next base: position 339,063 of record NZ_JBLYIF020000003.1, on the reverse strand, counting down.
AGTGTTCTGAGCCAGTATATAGATGCCATGCAGCTGCGCTAGGGCATACCCCAATGGTGGACAGGGTTGCTCTCCCGCCTCAGTTTGCTCAGCACCGACATGCAGGGCGGCATACGCCTGGATCTGCTCACTCACTGCACCAGCGACAGGCCGATCCTGGGACGAAAACGCATAATTCACGGAGGACCCAGCGGTGCTGTTAGCCGCTGGCATCAGGCCCATATTATGCTGTTGAAATGCTGGCTCTGCCGTGGGCATAGCCGTTTGCTGAAGCCCAGACCCACCTGGATCCGTGCGACCCGAGTCATCGCCCGGCCTCATCTCCGCAATCAACCGATGCAAACTGCGGTAGAGAAAATCATGTACCAGCCTACCTTCCCGAAAACGTACCTCATGCTTAGTCGGATGCACATTCACATCCACCAGCTTGGGGTCCAGCTGCAGAAAAAGCACATAAGCAGGAAAGCGACCATGAAACAGCACATCGGCATATGCTTGGCGTACCGCGTGACTGACAACCTTGTCACGAATTACCCGGCCGTTCACAAAAAAGTACTGCAGGTCAGCCTGACTACGATTAAAGGTCGGCAGGCCCATCCACCCCACCAAACGCAGACCAGAAGCCTCAGCCTGCAAATCTACCTTAAGCGAGTTTTGCATAAAGGCAGAACCACACAGCTGCGCCACCCGCCGCTCTTGCTCCAGCTCGCTGTCAGCCTGACGCAACTGGTAAATAACTTTACTGTTATGACGCAACTGAAACGCCACATCAAAGCGGCTCAGCGCCAGCCGCTTAACCACTTCTTCGAGATGGCGGAACTCGGTCTGCTCAGTTTTCAGGAATCGCCGCCGGGCAGGCGTATTAAAGAACAGGTCTGCCACTTCCACGGTCGTACCCGCCGGGTGCGCCGCCGGCGCAATCTGAGCCGCCATTTCACGCCCCTCGGTCTGTACCTGCCAGGCAGAATCCTGATCAGCCTGGCGAGAGGTCATAGTCAACCGGGATACTGAACTGATACTGGCCAGTGCTTCACCACGAAAGCCGAGACTGGCCACCGCTTCGAGATCTTCCAATGCCTGTATCTTTGATGTGGCATGACGGCTCAATGCCAGCGGCAGATCATCTCGATCGATACCACTGCCATTATCTCTGATCCTCATCAGTTTGATGCCGCCCTGCTCTACCTCGATATCCACCTTGGTGGCACCGGCATCAATACTGTTTTCCAGCAGCTCTTTGATCACTGATGCTGGACGCTCTACTACTTCACCAGCAGCAATCTGGTTAGCCAGACGAGGGGACAGCAGTTGAATTCTGGACATGAAAAATCCTGTGATGGGTCTTTTAGCGGGTCAAGCCGAGGTAATCAGCCGTTAGCTGGCAGGGATGCGCAATACCTGGCCGACCTTGATCTTATCATTTTTAAGCTTATTTTCCCGACGCAATTCCGTCAGAGAAACACCGTTCCGCAATGCAATCACAGACAGAGTATCACCCCTTTCGACCCGATAGACCCTCTGTTGCGCGGCGCTGTTCTGGGCAATCAGGGTCATAGCCGGCGGTTTACGCGAAAAATGCTCCAGCACACCCTTGTAGATGGCGTTGGCCATCCGCTTCTGATAGCTGGACGTTTTCAATTTACTCGCCTCCCCGGGGTTGGAGATAAACCCAGTCTCAACCAGAATGGAAGGAATATCCGGCGATTTCAGTACCGCAAAGCCCGCCTGTTCAACATAGGCTTTATGCATCCGCGCGAACTGCTTGATATTGCCATGCACCCCAGCGGCAACAACCCGACTATCTTCACGACTGGCAGTCATCGACATATCCAATAATACGCCGGCAAGCACATCATCTTTATCTTCCAGGCTAACGCCACCGACACCACCGATCAGATCAGCGCTATTCTCTTTGCTTGCCAGCCAACGACCCATCTCGCTACTGGCTCCTCTGGGCGACAGCACCCAAACCGAAGCACCTTTCGCCCGCGGGTCCTTAAATGCATCAGCGTGGATTGATACAAACAGATCTGCATTGCGCTTGCGCGCCATACCAGTGCGACCGCGCAGGCTGATGTAATAATCACCATCTCGCGTCATCTCACCCCGGTAACCGGGCGTTTTATCCAGCAGCCGCTTGAGCTCTCTAGCAATCGCCAGCACGACATCTTTCTCTCGCACCCGGCCCGGGCCAATCGCCCCCGGATCTTCACCGCCATGGCCTGCATCAATCATAACAACCACATCGCGGCCGGCGACCGGATCGACTGATTTAACCGTTTTCTTGGGTGAAGGGGTTGTATTGGCTTCGTATAAATCCAGCACCAGCCTGTGACCATACTGATCATTAGGTTTTAGTTCGAAACTTTTTGCCCGCACTTTGTGCCGCAGATCCAGCACCAGACGAAGCGTGGAGCCATTCTGACCGGAGCGAACGCGCTGAATGGGCCCCTTAGCCAAATTGAGTTTTTTAGGGTCTGCAGAAATGGAGGCGCGCTCAACATCCAGCACAATCCGGTCAGGATTATCCAGAGTAAACACCTTGTGCTCCAGCGGACCGGACAGGTCAAATACCAAGCGCGTATGATCCGGTGCCAGCCAGAGCCGGATATTATTTACATCCGCCGCCTGAGCAGAGACTGTGATCAAGCCCAGTATTGCAAGGCAGAGTAGCTTGCTTAGAGAATGCGCCAGTTTTGCCCCCATCACGCCTTTGATCCGTTTATCCCGTTTGCAATAGTTTATCGGCCACTTTTTGTCCAAATTCACTGCAAGCTTGCAACTGCGCCTGCCGCCCCCTGCCATCGAGGGTCAAATGCACAATCAAATCCGGTTTTGGCAAGATGCCCCGACCCCGCTCAGGCCACTCCACCAGACACAGAGACGAATCATCGAAATAATCTCGTATCCCCAGATATTCCAACTCTTCAGGCTCTGCCAGTCGATACAGGTCAAAGTGATATACCTGCCGGCTATTCAATTCGTAGGGTTCGACCAGGGTATAGGTAGGACTTTTAACGGCCCCTTGATGGCCAAAGCCCTGCAATATACCGCGACACAGGGTCGTTTTGCCCATACCCAAATCACCTTCCAGAAACACCACGCCTGCCGGGCAAAGCGATGCCAGTTGATGACCCAAAGCCACCATGGCATCTTCATCCGGAATTCTCAAGCAATTATTCATGCAAACCATTGATTACCTGATTGATTTTCAGAAAAAGGTCAGATGCCATTATACCTCTTTCACCTCGCATTTTCGCTACCTGATCCGCCGCCACAGCATGCACATAAACCGCCAGACGCGCAGCATCTTCTGCCGCTAACCCCTGCCCTAACAGGGCACCACAGATACCGGACAATACATCCCCCATACCCGCTACAGACATCCCTGGATTACCGGCATTACACAAATGAATCACCTCGCCGGCACAACTCAGGCTACCCGCCCCTTTCAGCACCACAGCACCACCACACAAACGTTGCAGACAGGCAACCGCCTCAAAGCGGTTAGCCTGTAACTCCGCCACAGGCCGCGCCAGCATGTTCGATGCTTCTCCAGGATGCGGCGTGAATACTGAAGATGCCTGCCGCCCCGTGAATAGCCCCTTAATTGCCATCAAATTAAGTGCATCCGCATCCACTACCATCGGTTTGTCCGCTGCCAGGACACACTGCAACATCTGTTCACCCCAGGCACTCTGGCCCAATCCAGGCCCGATCACCACCACATCCGCTTGGGTCAGCAAGCGGTCTAGATGAGCCATGGTTTCCACACCGTGACTCATCACTTCCGGACAACGCGCCAAAGCCGCACTGACATGCGCCTGCCGAGTAGCAAGCGTCACACGCCCCACCCCGGCTCGCAGTGCCGCTTCGGCGGCTAACAACGCAGCACCGCCCATCCCTAGCTCACCGCCCACCACCAACAGGTGACCACAGAGTCCCTTGTGGGCATTGCGACAGCGCCTTGGCAACAGCTCTGCCAGATCATCTGCACCCGTCCGGAACACCTGCACCGGCACTTCGTCATACACCTCTTCTGGCAGATGCAAACTGTCAAACAGCACCTGGCCACTGAATTCGGACCCGTCGGCCGTCAGCAGACCGCGGTTCAGACCAATAAAGCTGAGGGTCATATCGGCTCTGACCGCCTGACCCAAAACCATACCGGTATCGGCACACAAACCGGACGGTATATCCACCGCCATGACCGGTTTGCCGCAACGATTGATACGTTTGATTGCTGTCAAAAACGGCTCCCTGACACTGCCTTGCAAACCCGTGCCCAGCAACGCATCCACAATAACGTCTCCGGTCAGTTCGCTGCGATCAGTAAACGTCTCAGGAACAAGGTTAGTCGTAAGCAGGTGCTGCCAGGCCTGCAAGGCCTCACCCTGCAAACTTGCAGCAAAATCGGAATAGCCGACACACAGCAACTGCACACTGATACCCTGCTGATGCGCCAGCGCAGCAACCACAAAACCATCACCACCGTTATTGCCACTGCCAGCGAGAATCGTAAGACTGGCAAGACTGGGAAATCTAGCCTGCAATACAGCAAAAACCGCATGCCCGGCGCGCTGCATCAGCCGGTAACCCGGTATACCGAACTGCTCAATCGCGGTACGATCCAGCAGGCGAGTTTGTTCAGCCGTGTATAATGGAGCTGGCAGTTGAGCCCTGTTGTGCGACATCGGGTGTTCACCACGCTTATTTTTTAGTCACATTATGAGGAATCCGGCCAGTGCCCGGCAAGTCTGAATATAGCGCGCAACAACTGGCCGCGCTGGCCGCCCAGATTAAACAATGGGCACAAGAGCTGGGCTTTCAGCAATGCGGCATTACGGATCTCAACACCGCCGCTGAACAGCCACATTACGAAGCCTGGCTTGCCGCACAATATCACGGCGAAATGAACTACCTGGAAAACCATGCAGAATTACGCTTTGACCCAGCCAGGCTGGTTCCTGGTACACAACGTGTTATCTGCGTTCGCATGGATTACCTCCCACCCGATACCGCCCCGGTGGCAAATCTGGAACAACCAGACCAGGCCTATGTTGCCCGCTACACCCTGGGGCGGGACTACCACAAGCTGATCCGTAAACGACTCACCACTTTAGGCAAAAAAATCCAGGCAGCTACCGGCAGCGAGACGTGGCGTGGTTTTGTCGATAGTGCCCCCATTCTTGAACGCCCCCTAGCCCAACGAGCAGGACTGGGCTGGCAGGGTAAGCATACACTGATACTCAACCGCCATGCCGGCTCACTGTTTTTCCTTGGCGAATTACTGACCGAGCTACCACTGCCAGTTGATGCTCCCTACCCCAGTAACCACTGTGGCGAATGTCGCGCCTGCCTGGATATCTGTCCGACGCAGGCATTTCCAGAGCCGTATATCCTGGATGCCCGGCGCTGTATCTCATACCTGACCATAGAGCTGAAAGGCGCCATACCAGAAGCGCTACGCCCGCTGATGGGCAACCGTATTTTTGGCTGTGATGACTGCCAGCTCATCTGCCCCTGGAACCGCTTTGCCAAACCGACTGCGGAAGCCGATTTTCAACCCCGACATAATCTGGATAAGCACGCATTAGTTGAACTATTCCTGTGGGATGAAACGACTTTTCTGAAGCGAACCGAAGGCTCAGCGATACGCCGGACCGGTTATGAAGGCTGGTTAAGAAATATTGCCGTGGCTTTAGGTAACAGCCGGGGCGGAGAAACCGTCACAGCCGCCCTACAGCAACGACTGGATGACCCATCTGCAGTGGTGCGAGAGCATGTGGATTGGGCACTGAAGCAGCTTAAAACCGCAGAACAACAACACACTACACCGTTATTGTTCCACCCCAGAAAAGACAAATTAATGTTTTAACGGCACCTGGCGCATCAAGCCTTGAGGAAGTGCTCACGATAGTGCTGCAATTCAGCGATGGAGTCGCGTATATCATCCATGGCCAGGTGCGAGCCTTTTTTGACCACACCTTCTGCCACGTCTGGCCGCCAGCGTTTAGCCAGTTCTTTTAAAGTGCTCACATCAAGGTTTCGGTAGTGAAAGAAAGCTTCGAGTTCAGACATATAGCGCCAGAGAAAACGCCGGTCCTGGCCAATACTGTTACCACACATCGGTGACGCACCGGCTGGCAGATACTGACGCAAAAATTCAAGGGTCTGTTGTTCTGCCTCGGCAACACTGATGTTGCTGTCGAGAACTCGCTGAGTTAAACCGGACTGGCCATGTTGATGGGTACACCACTCATCCATAGCATCCATGACAGCCGCAGGCTGATGAATGACCAGGGAAGGGCCTTCGGCCAGCACCTTAAGGTCAGCATCGGTGACGATTGTTGCTATCTCAATGATCACATCGGTATCCGGGTTGAGGCCGGTCATTTCCAGGTCAAGCCAGATCAGGTTACTGTCGTTCACCACCCACACCCTCCAATATTTGCGGCAGCCACTGTCAATCTGATGTCCGATAGAATACCTTAACCGCTCTCAACTTGCTTAATTTAAGAGGATTTTCCGGAATTGCCCCGGCAACTCTGTTTGAAACCATGAGTAAACGTAAGCTCAGCCGCAAGCAAAACTGGCGGATTCAGAAGATTCAAGATGAACGGGCAGCCCGGGCAGCCCGTAAAGATGCACAGATTGATGCTCAGCTCGACAGCAGCGATCTCGGTCCCGAGCAAGCAGGGCTGATCATCTCCCATTTTGGCAAACAGGTTGATGTTGAGCCAGAAACCCCGGAATTTAGTGGCGAAATTGTCCGCTGCCACCTGCGTACCAATCTGGGGCAGTTGGTCACTGGCGATCAGGTGATCTGGCGGCGCGGCAAGGATACTGGCGTTGTCGTAGCTGCACTGCCCCGCAATAGTGAGCTACTGCGCCCCAATCCTTACGGAGATATGAAACCGGTTGCGGCGAACATCGACTCGATCATTATCACCGTTGCGGTAGAACCGACACCACATGCCAATCTGATCGACCGTTATCTGGTTGCTGCGGAACTCAGTCAGATTGAGCCGGTCATCCTGATGAACAAAACTGACCTACTCACCGATAACAACCGCGCAGCCATCGACAGCCTACTACAAGGCTACCGTGATATCGGTTATCAGGTACTCACCGCCTCATCAGCAAACGACGAAGGCTTAAAGGCATTAAAAAATTACCTTAGCCAGAGGATCAATGTATTTGTCGGTCAATCCGGGGTAGGCAAATCCTCACTGATCAATTCGCTGTTGCCCGGGGTTGATCTAAAAACCGGCGAACTCTCAACTCAAACACGAAAAGGCCGACATACTACGACAACAGCGCGATTGTTCCATTTCCCTGACGGCGGTGATTTGATCGACTCCCCGGGAATTCGCGAGTTTGGCCTGTGGCATATCAAGGCAGAGGATGTGATCGACGGATTCCGCGAATTACGCCCACTGGCGGGGCAGTGCCGGTTCCGTGACTGTCAACATGAGCAGGAGCCGGACTGCGCTCTGCGTCAAGCCGTTGAGGAAGGCAAAGTCAGCACCGCTCGCTGGAACAGTTACCGTAACATACTTGGTTCAATCGACATGAATGGCTAACGCGTGACAGATAAACAGCCCGAGACCAACACAGCCCCGGCGAACCAGCAAGACTGGGTAGCGTTTTTGCAGGAGAAATCCCTGCCGATACGCAACAGTGTACTTATGCGACTGCAGCGCAAACTGCAGGACCCAGACGCCTCGTTGCATGATATCGGTCTGGTCGTGCGGGCCGACCCGTCGCTGTGCCTGGCGGTGGTAAAGACCGCCGCCACACGCCACCAGGCTATCAACTCCCGGGTTACCAGTCTCGATCATGCGATTAATTCACTGGGCCTGAATGAACTATCGGCACTGCGTTACCAGCTGACGCCGCACCGCCTCAGCGCCAAAAGCGTGGCACAGAAAATGTATTTCCGCTCCCTTGCAATCAGTCACCATGCTTCCGTGCAGTGCTCGAAATGGCTGAGCCAGCGTAAATCACCGTTCATGGAGGAGTCTTGTCTGGCCACTCTGTTCTACGGGGTCGGCTACTGGTTCCTGTGGCAGCATGCCACCCAGCATATGTGTGAGATCCAGATTCGCATCCGTGAGCAACAACGCGAGCCACAGCTGGCAGAAAATGACGTACTGGGCTGCACTGTCGATCAAATCAGTTCAGGATTACTGCAAGCTTGGGGCATCTCAGATCTGGCTCAGGAAGGCCTGGAACATAACGAGGTGAGCAACCGCCAAGTCATGCGCCAGCTACACCGGCGCGCACTGGACGAAAACAGTTTAAGCACAGAAGCCCGCCGCGAAGTTAACCTGCTGATTCAGCAAAAGTTCTTCCCAATAAAACTGGCCAACTGGCTGGCACAAAACGTTGATCTCGGCTGGCAGCGTCCCGGCACTATACAGGTCGTGGATGTCATCAACGACTTCCTGAAAAGTAATATCACGGCCACGCAAACCCTGCTGCATACCACTTGCGTGGCAGCCGCTCGGCTGTACCATGTACCGGGCACCCTGGCACCGGCAGCCGAGCTACTGATGCTGCCTTCCAGTCACACAATCAATTATCGACTGGAACCCACTGAAGCCGAAACACTGAAACTGCAGCCAGCCCTTAGAACGGCCGAGAACGAACCGTCTGAGCCAGCGGGACCGCTACATAATAATCCGATTGATCCTGAACACCTGCAACGTTCAACACAGCGGTTAACGCAGGTAGAGCAGTGCTTCCAGCAACCCAAAGAAGTATTGCGTGAATTGCTGAGCGCCCTGAGCCGTGGTCTGGGATTTGAACGTGCCGCATTGTATATCATCAACCCGCGCCACCAGAGCCTGAAAACTGCATTCAGTCTTGGTTTCCCCGATCAACATCCAGTTACCCGGTTCAGTTTCGACTACCAGATCCCCAGCTTGCTTAAACAGCTGAGCGAGCAAGCAAAAGTGGTAAGCATTCGTCCGGAACACCGACAGAAAGTCCTGCGTTTTCTGCCAGAGGCTTACCAACAATGGTCACCGGTAAACGGCTTTATACTCCTGTCGGTTTTTAGTGATAATCAGCCCGTCGCTATTGTACATGTTGACTGCGGCATGGGCGGCGATCGTATCAGTGACCAACAGCACCAGGCCGTTATCAAACTCGCCCATCTGACCAGCCAGGGATTAACCTTACTGCAGCAGCGAAAAGCCACTGCAGAGGTGAAATAACCCATTGAACCCAGTATATTAGCCGCGAAGCCATCTGCAGGAGCCCATGATGTCGCTGCCCGTGTTAATTGAACCGAGCCAACTGGCCACGTTGCTGGACCAGCCCAATCTGATCATTGTTGATCTATCCAGCATCGAAACCTACCAGCAGGGCCACATCCCAGGCGCCATTCATCTGCCCTCAGCACGCTTATTGCGGGGCGAAGGTGATATCCCAAACAAAGCACCGACAGCAAACCAGCTCCAAGCCTTATGCCACTCACTGGGTCTAACACCCGATGATCAAGTTATCGCGTATGACGATCAAGGCGGCCCCTGGGCAGGTCGACTGATGTGGACCCTGAACCTGCTGGGACATGACGCCTGTTCCGTGTTGAATGGCCAGCTGCCTGGCTGGCTGGCTGCAGGCTTGCAATTAGAACAAGGCAGCAATGCTGCTAAAACCTCTGACCCTTACCCAATATCACTACAGACGCATTTAGTGGCCGATGCGGCTTACATCCTGGCGCACCTCAATGATCAGCAGACACAGATCTGGGATGCCCGCGCAGCAGATGAATACCGCGGTGAGAAGGTGATCAATGTTAAACGCGGTGGCCACATCCCCGGTGCCATCAATTTGGAATGGACCGATTGCCTGGAAAGTCTGGCAATGCCACGGCTTAAATCAAAAACTGAGTTACAGCAGATACTGCAACAAAAGGGACTCGAGCCCCACGCAGAGATCATAACCCACTGCCAGACCCATCGTCGTTCTGGGCTAACCTATCTGGTCGCTCGGCACCTGGGCATCAACTCCATTCGATGTTATGACGGCTCCTGGTTTGAATGGGGCAACCTGTCTGACACCCCCATTGAGGTGTAAATCGCTAGCATGAAAAATTTCACAACCCGACTCTTTATTCTACTCCAACACCTCCTACCACAACACTTATTGTCGCGTTTGGTCGGACATCTTGCTGCCAGCCACACTTTCTGGCTAAAAAACCTATTTATAAACTGGTTTGTACGCCAATACGATATCGACATGAGTCAGGCCCAGGAAGAGCGGCCCACTGCATACCGTTGCTTTAACGACTTTTTCACCCGGGAACTAAAACCCGGCATCCGGCCCATTGATAGCACACCCGGCAGCATTGTCAGTCCTGCGGATGGTGCTATTTCGCAGCTCGGCGACATTGATTACGGCCGTATTTTTCAAGCCAAAGGGCGCAGCTACAGCCTGACGGCACTGCTTGGCGGTGACAGTAAAGCCGCGGCGGCTTTTGTGAATGGCCAGTTCGCCACAGTTTATCTCTCGCCCCGCGATTACCACCGGGTGCACATGCCTTTGGATGGCACATTAACCCGCACAATATATGTACCCGGTGATCTGTTTTCAGTAAACCAAACCACCGCCGAGGGCGTTGAGCACTTGTTCTCTCGTAATGAGCGTCTGGTGGCATTTTTTGATACTGAACTGGGTCCCATGGCGATGGTAATGGTAGGTGCAATGATTGTTGCCGGCATTGAAACAGTCTGGTCAGGCATTGAAGCCCCTCGACAGAAACAACCGGTCAATAAGCTCTACAATCAAACACCCGAGGTCGTGGTACTGAAAAAAGGCGAGGAAATGGGACGCTTTTATCTGGGATCCACTGTTATTCTGCTGTTTGGACCAAATGTTATGCAGTGGCAGACCGAGCTAAGTGCCAACAGCCCGGTAATGTTAGGCCAACAGCTGGGCACAGCACAGCAAAATACTGTGTAAGGGCCTTGATTTTTGCAGCCAGACGCCCCAGATATATGAGTTACTCGACCCCTGATTAACGGGTCAGTCAACGCCTCGTCAATACCCTATGGAAGACCAGAGCAACATGAGCAGTTTAACCGATCTTCTCACCAGCCAGGGCATCAAAATGTGTCCGGCAGGTGACTGTGTATCCACCAATAGCCAGAAAACCACGCTGGCGATTCCGCTGGAGCAATACCGGGTGCTGTCAATTAAAGGTCCCGATTGTTGGAAATTCCTGCAGGGGCAGCTGACCTGCGATATGGACGAGGTTAAAAACCGCGGCAGCAGCCTGGGGGCGCACTGCAATATCAAGGGCCATATGCTCAGCCTGTTCCGCATCATGCGAATAGCAGACGACGAAGTATGGCTGCGCATGGATGCCAGCATCTTTGATACCGCCGTGACCAACCTGAAAAAATACATTGTATTTTCCAAGGCTGAAGCTTGTGAAATTACCGATCAAGTAACTGGTCTAGGCCTGCTTGGCCCCGGCGCAACCGCCGTGATCGACAAGCTTTTCGAGCGCGTACCCAGTGAAGACAATGGCATCATCAGCCTGAACCAGGGAGCCGTGGTTCGCGTGCCAGGCGACCGATTTGAACTCTGGGTGACGCAGGATAAACTGCCTGATCATCTTAGCAACGTTCCGGACCGGGTTGGTATCGGCGCTATTGATGCCTGGCAGTTGAGTGAAATTAATGCTGGCATTCCAGATCTACGCCCAGAAACCCAGGAAGCCTTTATTCCACAGATGACTAACCTGCAGGCACTGGCTGGTGTGAGTTTCCGTAAAGGCTGCTATACCGGACAGGAGATTGTTACCCGCCTGCAACACCGTGGTCAGTTGAAGAAATCCATGTATCTGGTCAGCACCAGCAGCCCCCAACCGCCGCAGCCACTGCAAAAGGTGCTCACGGCAGAACAACAGAGTTGTGGCCAAGTGGTACTCGCCGCATCAGACAATGACGGGCAATACCGCTTACTTGCCGTGATCACTAAAAAGGCCGCAGACCAAGGCGAGCTATTCCTTGAAGATGGCAGCCAGTTGCAGCTGGAATCACTGCCATATACCTTGGACCCAGCACTATTTCTACCGAAATAGCTCAAGCTGGTCCAGTGCCGGCAGCTGCCAGCTGACCGGCTCGCATCCATGCTGTTTAAGATATGCATTGGCCTGGCTAAAATGACCACAACCGATAAAGCCCCGGTGGGCTGAGAGTGGAGAGGGATGCGGTGCCTGCAATACGCAGTGACGCTGACGGTCAATCACCTTACCCTTCTTCTGGGCATAGCTACCCCATAACAAAAACACCACATGTTCACAGTGCGCATTAACAGTCGCTATCACCGCATCTGTAAATTGCTCCCAGCCTTGCCCCTGATGAGAAGCCGCCTGACTTTGCTCCACCGTCAGGACACTGTTCAGCAACAGTACGCCCTGCTTAGCCCAACTTTCAAGATTGCCATGAGTGCCACGCTCGATGCCTAGGTCACGCTCCAGCTCTTTATAAATATTTATCAACGAGGGGGGGATACGGGCACCCACAGGTACCGAAAAGCATAAGCCATGTGCCTGGCCCGGCTGGTGGTAAGGGTCCTGCCCCAGAATAACCACTTTCACCTGGGGCAACGGTGTCATTTCCAGGGCTTTAAACCACTGTTCGGCAGACGGATAAATGACTTTTTTCTGATCTTTCTGCTGCTGCAGAAACTGGGTTAACTGTTGCATATATGGCTGTACCAACTGAGCTTCCAGCTCTGCTTGCCAGCTCGGTGCTTTTTCCAGTGTCATGTCAGTGTTCTGTTATTGAGGATATTTCGTCCCGTATTTTACCGTACTTTTCTACGGTCTGTTGCTGCACCTGCTGTTGACAGTAGATGCTACGAATTTTACGGTGACAAGCCCAGCGCACAAGGAGCCTGATTTGATAGCCACAATGTTTTCTCTGCTCGCCCTCTATCTGAGCTGCTTTATTCTGATGCTGGGGTTTGGCCTGATCGGGCTACTGCTGCCTGTAAGAATGGGAACCGATGGCATCAGCACAGATACTATTGGCCTGGTATTGTCCATGTACGCAGCGGGCATGCTCCTCGGCGGCCTGTTCAGTCGCAAGCTAATTATCCGGGTCGGTCATATCCGTGTTTTCACTGCCTGCGCTGCGCTGAGCGCTGTTGCCATACTGATCTGCGGCCTGCAAACCGATCCACTGACCTGGGCAGTGATGCGCTTGCTGATGGGATTCTGCCTGGCCTGTAACTTTGCAGTCATTGACGGCTGGCTAAGCGATACCGCTACTGAGAAAACCCGCGGCCGAATTATGGCCACCAGCCAGGTCACCATCATGGGTGCCGTGGTTATCGGGCAGTTCCTGTTCAATCTGGCACCCGTAACCGGCCCCACCCTGTTTATTCTGGCCGCCATCCTGCTTTGTCTGGGTCTACTGCCTCTGGCTCTGAGCCGACGCAATGGCCCTGCAGTGCATGAAACGCACAATATGACGCTGAAAAACCTGCTGCATCACTCTCCCTTCGGTGCGGTTATCTGTTTATTTTCCGGCCTGCTCTACGGCGCCCTGATGAACCTGATGCCAGTCTATGCCGCTGAACAAGGCATCACCGACTTTCAGCTCTCGCTGTTTATGGGCTGTGCTGTACTGGGAGCCTTTTTACTGCAATTCCCAGTCGGGAGCCTATCTGACCGTTACGACCGGCGCAAAGTACTGGCAGGACTACTGGCCGTAAATTTAGTGGTGACTTTGCTATTGCCAGCCATCAGTCACTCCGGCTTATTTCTTTTATTACTGCCCGCTGTTGGCGTGCTGACCGGGCTACTCTCCTGCATCTACCCCATGAGTCTTGCCGAAACCTTTGACCGCATCCGTAAAGCTGAAATGGCTGCTGCGATGGGGCGACTACTCACCCTCTATGCCGTGGGCAGCATCTGTGGCCCGCTGCTCTCAGCAAAAACGATGACATGGTTTGGCGCCGATGCTTTGTTTACTTTTCTGGCGCTGTTTCAGGGCCTGCTACTGCTATTTTGCTTCTATCAGATGCGCCACGGCCGCAAACCTCTGCCGGTGGATCAGCAGGAGCAGTACGTTATCCATACCGAAGTGGGTACCACGCTATATGACCTCGATCCACGACTGCCGAGTGAAGATGAGGACACCGCCTACAGCCTGGAAACCCGAGTTGCCATTCTAATCGCCGAAAGCAATCCAAGCGCGGCAGTCAAAATGGCGAGGGAGTTGATTCATGCCGACCCAGACAAAGCCATGGAGCTATCAGCAGCATTAGTACAGGTGGATCAAATCGATATTGGTCGACTGTATAAATCGATCACTCGGGTGGCACCTGCCCTCAGCCTGGATATTGCCAAAATGCTGGTCAGCAATGCGCCAGATCAGGCTAACCGCCTGGTCAGCTGGCTGGCTGAACATCAGCCTGAAACCCTAAGCCGCATCACCCAGGCCATCAGCGAGCAATATAATGTCGAACATGAACACGAAGAGCCGGTAAGCCATGCCGAACAGCCACTGCGTCAGGCCGATGTGGATGCCATGCATGAGTCGGCAACCGACCTGGTCAACCACTTCAGCGAATTCCACCCGGATCAGGCAATGGATATTGCCGCTGCTGTCGTCGAAACACTGCCAGAGATGGCGTCGGATGTGGTGAATATTCTGCAAGAGTCAGAATATTTTGATGAAGAACTTGCGGATAGAGTACCGCAACAGCCTAAACAGGAAGAACGGTGACAGGCAGCGCCTGCCACCGCAGTCGCAATCAACCCCGCGGGCGCATTGCCGGGAACAAAATAACGTCGCGAATAGAAGGGGAATCGGTAAATAACATGACCAGGCGGTCAATACCGATACCTTCACCCGCCGTTGGCGGCAGACCGTATTCCAGCGCATTGATGTAATCCGCATCATAATGCATCGCTTCATCATCACCGGCATCTTTTTCCGCCACCTGGGCACTGAAACGCTCAGCCTGATCTTCTGAATCATTCAACTCGGAGAAGCCATTAGCCAGCTCACGACCACCAACAAAGAACTCAAACCGGTCAGTCACAAACGGGTTATGGTCACTGCGGCGCGCCAACGGCGACACTTCGGTGGGGTATTCAGTAATAAACGTTGGCTGATCCAAGCGATGTTCGACTGTTTTTTCAAAGATCTCAATCTGGACCTTGCCCAGGCCCCAGCTATCTTTTACATCGATATCCAAACGCTGAGCAATCTGGCGAGCGGCATGTTCATCCGCCAGCACTTCCGCTGTCACATCCGGGTTAAAGTGCAGAATTGAGTCAAATACACTGAGGCGCTGAAATGGCTTCGACAGGTCGTACTCAAAGGTTTCCAGCACTTCGCCGTCTTCATTCCGCACCGTATTCACCAAGGTGGTGGTGCCCAACACACTCTGCGCCACAGTGCGCAGCATATCTTCTGTCAGATCCATCAGGTCATGATAATCAGCATAGGCCTGATAGAACTCGATCATGGTAAATTCCGGGTTATGCCGGGTGGAAAGCCCCTCATTCCGGAAGTTACGGTTAATTTCGAACACCCGCTCAAAACCACCAACCACCAACCGCTTCAGGTACAGCTCCGGCGCAATACGCAGGTACATATCACGGTCCAACGAATTATGATGGGTAATAAACGGCCGCGCCGCAGCGCCACCCGGAATCACCTGCAACATCGGCGTTTCCGCTTCGATAAAGCGGCGTTCAGTCAGGTACTGGCGAATACCAGCAACAATTTTTGACCGTACCTCAAACACATTACGCGATTGCTCATTGGTGATCAGATCAACATAGCGCTGGCGGTAGCGCATCTCAGTATCCTGCAACCCCTTGTGTTTATCCGGCAGTGGTCGCAGATTCTTGGTCAGCAACTGATATTCACCCAAGTCTACATAGAGGTCGCCTTTGCCAGACTTATGCAGCTGTCCGGTAACACCGATGATGTCACCCAAGTCCAGGCTTTTGGCAAACTTACGTGCCTCTTTATTGACGTAGAACTGGATACGACCCGTCATATCCTGCACCACACCGAAGGCACCGCGGTTAAGCATCACACGACCAGCAATGCTGACGCGAATACCCGCAGCTTCCAGCTCTTCCTTGGTTTTTTCACCATAGGTCGCTTGCAGATCTGCAGCATACGTATCGCGGCGAAAGGTATTAGGGAATGCATTGCCGCTCTCGCGCATCTCAGTCAGCTTGGCACGGCGCTCGGCGATCAGGCGGTTTTCATCTTGCTGTATATTGTCAGACATCGGCGTCAGTAGTCCGTGAATAATTCGTTACTTATAAACCAGCTTTCAGGCTGGCCTCGATAAACATGTCCAGGTCACCATCCAACACTTTATCGCAGTTGGAGGTTTGTACATTGGTACGCAGATCTTTAATGCGCTGATCATCCAGAACATAGGAACGGATCTGACTACCCCAACCAATATCGGCTTTGGAGTCTTCCAGTTCCTGTGCCTTTTCACTGCGTTTCAGCATCTCCAGCTCGTACAGTTTGGCACGCAACTGCTTCATACAGGTATCTTTGTTCTGATGCTGCGAACGCTGGCTCTGGGATTGCACCACGACACCCGATGGCTCGTGGGTGATACGCACCGCAGATTCAGTACGGTTAACGTGCTGACCACCTGCACCTGAGGCCCGGTAAACGTCAACACGCAGGTCGGCAGGGTTGATCTCAATTTCAATATTGTCATCGATCTCTGGGGATATAAACACCGAACAGAAAGACGTATGACGGCGGCCACCGGAATCAAATGGCGATTTGCGAACCAGGCGGTGCACACCGGTCTCAGTGCGTAACCAACCGAAGGCATACTCACCTTCAAAACGGATGGTCGCGGACTTGATACCGGCAACGTCACCAGCAGAAACTTCGATCAGCTCAGTTTTAAAACCACGGCTCTCACCCCAGCGCAGATACATGCGTAGCACCATATTGGCCCAGTCCTGCGCCTCAGTCCCGCCAGAACCGGACTGAATATCGAGGTAGGCATTATTGCCATCCACTTCACCGGAGAACATGCGGCGAAATTCCAGCTGCTGCAGCTTATCCATCAGGGAGGCAACATCATCCTCTACCACCGCAACGGTCTCTTCATCGCCCTCCTCCACCGCCATATCCAGCAGATCACCGGTATCCTGAACACCCGCGGTCAGCTCATCAATGGTTTCCACCACCGCTTCTAATGAGGCGCGTTCCTTACCTAACTGCTGGGCGTACTCTGGTTTTTCCCAAACTGCAGGGTCTTCCAGCTCACGGCTGACCTCTTCCAGCCGCTCTTTCTTACCCTCGTAATCCAGGAAACCACGCAACGCGCTGGTGCGTTCGGTAATTTCCTTCAGGCCATTCAGAATCGGGTTGATTTCCATGCTATGCGTCACTACCAGAGGTGATGAAAAAGGGGCGACATTTTAGCGAAAAAACGCCCTAAACACTACCGTCAAACCTTGACTGGCATTTCCTGGTCAACGACCCGTAGAATAGTCGGTACGCCCTGCCGCTAAGGATGCCTGCAGCCCTATGCCACAATTATGTTCTGTCGCTGGTTTTGTTCTCAGCCTGCTGTTTGCCCCCATGGTCAGTGCCACCGAACTGGATCTGAATTTCCAGAATTTCACAACCTCCGCCTATGGTGTGCTGGCACTGATGATCTTTGTGCTGGGTTATATCCTGGTATTGAGCGAAGAGTTCATTCATCTGCGCAAATCTAAACCCATTATGGTCGCCGCCGGCCTGATCTGGATTTTGGTGGGCATCGCCTATGCTAACAGTGGCGATACTGCGACCGCCGGACTCGCTGCACGGCAGAACATTCTGGAATACGCCGAACTGTTTTTATTCCTGCTGGCCGCCATGACCTTTATCACCACCATGGAGGAACGACTGGTATTCGCCTCCCTCAGAACCTGGTTGGTAACACAAGGCTACTCTTTACGCCAAATTTACTGGATTACCGGCCTGCTGGCATTTGTGATATCGCCAGTAGCGGACAACCTGTCCACCGCATTGCTGATGGGTGCGGTAGTCCTTGCTGTCGGCAATCACTACCGACGTTTTATCACCGTCAGTTGCATCAATATTGTGGTTGCGGCCAATGCTGGCGGCGCGTTCAGTCCGTTTGGCGACATTACCACGCTGATGGTATGGCAACGTAATCTAGTAGATATTGAACAGTTCTTGCTGTTAATGCCATCAGCCCTGGTCACCTGGCTGGTGCCCGCCTTGCTGATGAGTCTCACTATAGAAAAGCAGCCGCCCGCTGGCAGCGGAGAACACGAACCGATGAAAAAAGGCGGCATCGCTATCATCTTTCTGTTCCTGGGCACCATTGCCCTTAGTGTTAGCATCCACAGCAGCCTGCACTTGCCACCACTATTAGGCATGATGACCGGCCTCGGCGTACTAAAACTCTATGGCTACTACCTAAGCCATTACGAACCTATTGTCGGCGAACACGGGCATATTAGTCATCATCATGCAGAGATCATGAATACCCATCAGCCAAGTAAAGGTGACAATATCGAAGTGGT
Organism: Pontibacter sp. JAM-7; assembly: GCF_048548695.2. Taxonomy (NCBI): domain Bacteria; kingdom Pseudomonadati; phylum Bacteroidota; class Cytophagia; order Cytophagales; family Hymenobacteraceae; genus Pontibacter; species Pontibacter sp. JAM-7. The sequence continues at coordinate 320,492 of NZ_JBLYIF020000003.1, read as the reverse complement.
ACGCCGGTTTAACATCTTTAAAGTGGTGGAGCGTTCCTCCTGGGATACGCTGATGTTTTTTTATGGAGTGGTGCTCTGTGTCGGCGGTTTAGCCAGCCTTGGTTATCTGGCGGTAATGGCACAATGGCTCTACATAGATCTGGGACCGGTGGCCGCCAATGTGCTGATTGGTATCATGTCGGCACTGATCGATAATATCCCGGTCATGTATGCCGTGATCAGTATGAATCCAATGATGTCCGAAAGTGACTGGCTGTTGGCCACCCTGACCATCGGCGTGGGCGGTTCACTGCTATCAATCGGCTCGGCTGCGGGTATCGCGTTGATGGGTCAGGCGCAAGGCACCTACACTTTTGCCAACCACCTGCGATGGAGCTGGGCCATCGCACTGGGCTATGGCGCAGGCGTTATCACGCACTTGCTGCTGTTCAGTTAAGTCAATCAGGCGGCAGGCAGGCCAAACTCAGCGACAACCTGCTCGCTCCAGAGTGTGACACGCTCTTCAGTCAGGTAGTTTTGACTATCTTCATCCAAAGCCAGCCCCACAAATTGCTTGCCGTCGGCCGTTAGTGCTTTTGACGCTTCAAAGTCATAGCCTTCAATTGGCCAGTAACCGACCAGCTGACCACCTTTTGCCTGAATGCAGTCGTGCAGTTTACCCATGGCATCCAGAAACCATTCGCCATAACCGATCTGATCGCCAAGACCAAACAAGGCACAATGCTTACCGGAGAAATTGGTAGTTTCCAGCTCCGACCAAAGATCTTCCCAGTCTTCCTGTATCTGCCCAAAATCCCAAGTAGGGATACCCATAATCAGATAGTCATATTCTGCAATTGCTTCAATACCATCAGTAGCAATATTCAACCGATGAACACGGTTAAACCCGATTTTTTCCGCAATTAGTTCAGCCACGCTTTCCGTATTGCCGGTAGTCGAACCATAAAGGAGTGCTATAGCATGCGTCATATTAGCGTTTCACTCCCAGGGGATAGATCATTCAGGTCATCAAATCTCATTATTTATTAAAAGCGTCAAAGGTAGATTGCGTAATAGTTTCAATTTCCGAACGCGCATCATGCAACACCTTCATATTACTTTCACTGGCTTCACGCAGGGTAACTTCCAGCTCTTTAGCGTAGACGCGCTGCAGATCAAGCAAATCCGTAGGTGATTCACAGCGCTGCATCTCGCGTGTTTGCTGAATGGTGGCCTCAATACATGACTTGGTGCACTCCATCTGCTGGCGAGTCAATTCCTCCAGCATACGGGTCTGAATATTTACCAGCTCTTTAAATGGAGCCATGGAATCTTCAATTTTTTTGTTTAAATCCTGGAACATTTCGCCACCGCTCCTGATCACATACATTACTAACAGGGTAAAGTGATTATCCATACAGACTGATGTAGTGTTTCAATACCAATAATCACATATAAAATTTCGGTTCTGTAGAAATAATACCAAAATCAAACAATAAGGGGATGAGTTAAAGTGCGTATGTTACATACTATGCTGCGGGTGACAGACCTAGAGCAGTCGATACACTTCTATTGCGATGTTATGGGGATGCAGTTACTGCGTCGTAAAGATTACCCCGAAGGTAAATTCACACTAGCCTTTATTGGTTATGGTGATGAAGCCAGTAACACCGTGCTGGAATTAACCCATAATTGGGACACGAATGAATATGACCTAGGCAATGCCTATGGCCATATCGCCATCGAAGTTGATGATGTCTACGCGGCCTGCGATAACATCAAAACCAAAGGCGGTAATATTGTTCGCGACGCCGGCCCAATGAAAGGCGGCAACAGCATTCTGGCGTTTGTAAAAGACCCAGATGGTTACATGGTTGAGCTGCTCAGCCCGGATCGTCAGGACTAAGCACCATGGCAGGCTCGTCCAGGAGCCTGCCTTCACACGCCTTTATTGACCTGAAACAACAAAATCTACTTTCCCAGACAGCGGTACTGGTTAAGCCCCTGACAAAGCCTTAGCATTAGCATCCTCTAATTAACAACATCAAGCCACTCTCCATAACTGTGCGTACCCCGTTGGGATGATCAACATTTGCGCACGAATCTGGTTATAATGTGCGGCTTCTGACCTTTTTTGCTCTGAGTACGGGTTATATCGATGAAAAAACAGCTAATTTACGCACTGGCACTGTCCTGCAGTCTGAGTTCAGGTATCGCCCTGGCAGCCAACCTGGCCAAAGGCATCCGCGCTTTCGAGCAACAGGATTACCCTACCGCACTCTCCGAACTGAAACCTCTTGCTCAGGATGGCGATGCTGATGCACTCAACATGCTGGGCCAGATGTATGAAAACGGCTGGGGTGTTGAAAAAGACGAGAAAGCCGCTAAGCGTTATTATCGCCGTGGTGCTTCGAAGGGCCATATGGACAGTGTAAACAGCCTGCGTGCGCTTAAAAACAAATCTTACATCGTCGAAATTGCCAAAGTACGTCCGGAAGCAGAAAGCGGCGTCGCGTCAGCCCAGAACCGCTTGGGTGAAATGTATGAGTTTGGCTACGGCACAGACCGCAACCCCGATCAGGCCTACAGCTGGTACCTACAAGCCGCCGAGCAGGGCTATGTCCCGGCGCAACACAACATCGGCCGCTGTTACAATTTCGGTACGGGTATCGAACAGAACTTTGCTGCGGCTGAAAGCTGGTACCGCAAAGCAGCAGAACAGGGTCATACCGATGCCATGTTCTTTCTCGGTACCCTGTACTCAAACTATCACGGCAGCCACTCCGAACAGGACAGTGATATTCAGGCATATGCTTGGATGCATAACGCGGCTCAGCTAGGTAACCAGACTGCTAAATCAATCGAGCGCCGACTGATTATGAAGCTGGACCCGCAGCAACAAGACGCGGCGGCAGCCTTGGCAGAAACCTATCGCCAGGAATATGTAGTGCCATACAAGTAAGTGCCATCTCTGGTATCCGGGGCCTCTAGTGCCCCGGCATCTTGCACAACCGTTGCCTTAAAACAAAATCAATATTACCTTAGCCGCCTAGCACAGGTCCTGCGGCTGACACTGAGCAGGTTATTACGCACCACCTCAGGCTCCCGCACGACCCACTCTGGCTAAAACCTGCATGTATTGGCAACCTGAAAATAACCAAGGACACCGATACGTTAAAACGGCTTAAGGACGCATTATGCAACGGGAATTCCCGGAAACTCATTCTGATATCAGTATCGCTTCACCCATTAAACGCCTGGTGTGCCTGATCTACGACGGCATGATTCTGGTTGCGCTCTGGATGGTGGTTGGCATGATTGGCGTATCGCTGAATGCTGGCGAAGCCGTCCAGGGACCGTTGTTCAAAGTGATACTCTTCGTTATCACTTATCTATTTCTCAGTTTCTTCTGGATTCGCTCAGGCCAGACATTGGGTATGCTGGCATGGCGACTCAGAGTACAGACACTGGCGGGCCAGCGCCTCAGCCCGATACAGACGGCAACCCGGTTTGTAACCGGCATATTTTCATTAAGCTGCTTCGGGTTGGGTTTTATCTGGATGTTTATTAATCGCGATAAACAAGCTTGGCATGACCTGGCATCCGGCAGTTGTGTTGTACAGTTACCGAAACAGAAAAAAGCCGACTGAGGTCAGTGGGCGCGTCGCAATAGCCAGGTACCGGCTGCCAGACAAATTAGAATAGGCAGCAAGACCGCCAGCAACGGCGCAATACCATACACGGCACTCGCAGGCTCAAGCAGGTCCCGACTGAGTTTAAACGTTAAGCCAACGATCACGCCGGTCATCAACCGTTGCCCCAACGTAACACTGCGCAATGGGCCAAACACAAATGACACCGCGATTAGTACCAGTGCCAGCACTTCCAGCGGCATTAATAACTTACCCCAATACGCCACGCGGTAATTTTCCGATGCGAGCCCCTGGGATAATAAATAATCGACATAACGGCTTAGCTGAGTCATCGACAGGGTATCCGGATCAACCGTCACCGCACTCAGCAATTCCGGGGTCAGTTGGCTTGGCCAGACTTCCACCGCCTGCACGTCAGTCTGCAACGCCGGTACTGATGCATCCATGGTATCCGGAAACAGCGTCGACTTAACACCTGTCAAATACCATTGCCCGTCACGATACTCGCCTTGCTTGGCATAACTGGCGCGCTTCAAACCCAGGTCTTGATTAAACTCATACCGGGTGACCCCTCGAATCCGTCCACCCGGAATCACCGCATTAATCTGGACAAAGGTCATTTGATCACGGTGCCAGACGCGACTGGCTTCACGCACCACTTCTGAGCCACTTAACTTCAGCTGACGGTAACTCTGAGCATGCTGCTCACTCTGGGGCACGGCCAGTTCTCCCAGCAACATCGTCGCCAGAATCAGCACCAACACCGGTTGGAAAACGGCAATAATGATGCGCCAGGTCGACAACCCAGCGGCACGCATAACGGTCAGTTCTGAGCTGGATGCCAACATACCCAGACCCAGCAAACAGCCAATCAGACTGGCCAGCGGCACAAAATCATAGATCCTCCGTGGCAATGTCATCAGCACATAATTTACGGCTGGCCAGAACGTATATTTACCTGCCAGATCGGTCAGCTCCTCAAGCGTGGCAAACAACAGATCCAGCCCAAGAATTACCAGCAAGGTTACACCAAAGGCTGCCAGTACTTGTTTGGCGATATAACGATCCAGTACAGTCACGACGAACCCTTCCTGAATGGCAAAGATGGCAACGCTACTTGGTCAAACAGATGTCGCCAGAACCGCCCAAACAACAGCATATTCAACGCTAGCAATATAAAACCAAAATGCACCAGCCAAAGCAGCAGTGACGGTGCATCGCCCTCAGCTACCTGGCTTTTAACATTGCTTAAAATAGCCAGGTAAACCAGATAGATCACGATAGAAGGCACCAGCCGGCCATAACGACCTTGTCTGGGATTCACCCGACTCAGGGGCACCGCCAGCATGGTCACCACCAGCGCCAGCACCGGCAGAGACAGACGCCAATGCAACTGAGCACGCTCTGCGGCTTTATCTGAGCCGAATAACCCCCCAGTAGGCAGTGCCTCAACCCGCGGGTACCGCAGAGTCTGGGTTTTATTCGGCAACAGGGTGCCATATTCAGCAAATCGCAGTTCCGTAAAGTCTCCCTGACCGGGAACGCCTTCATAGCGCCGCCCCTGCTCAAGCACCAGATAGCGTTCATTCAACTCCGGCACGACACGGGTTTGTCCGGCTTCTGCCAGCGTTATCTGCAAACGCTTATTCTGCGGGTTACGTTCAGCAGAAAACACCAGCCCTAAGCGACCGGTTTCGGACAAACTTTCGGTATACACCACCCGAGGTGAACGCGCCGGTTGCTGGAATCGCCCGGGCACCAGAGCATCCAATTCACCACGCTGTTTCTGCTGATCAAAGATCAAATTAGAGTGTAGGGCACCCAACGGTGCCAACCACAATGATAATACCGCCACGCACAGCGCGACCAGAACCGCGGGGCCCATCGCATAAGCCAGTAAACGGCGGTGACTCATGCCACAGGCTTCAAGCACAGTCATTTCACTTTCAAGATAGAGACGACCGTAGCCCAGCAGAAAACCTAAAAACAGGCCCAGCGGCAGGATCAGTTGTAAAAAATCAGGTAAGCGATAAACGATAATTTGCAACAGCACATCGGCATCCAGAGAACCACTTGCCACCTGCGCCAGATAGCTGACCAACCGACCACTCATGATAATCACCAGCAACACAGCAGTGACAGCCAGCATACTGAGTAATACTTCACGGGACAGATAGCGAAATACGATCAATGCGGAAACCTGTTACCTTGAATAAAATCGTTTATAGTAGTGAGTCTTTCCCAGCGGTCATGAAGCCAACCGTCTGAAACGTTGTGGCATTATCCTTGAAACCGCTTTTAATGTCTTGTCTGGAGTCAGCATGGATTTTGAGATTATCAACGGCGATATCGCCTCTCTGGAAACCGAATGTATCGTAGTTGCAGTTGCCCCTGAGGGTCAGCTTTCGCCATCTGCTGGCGCAGCAGACAGCGCCAGCAACGGCTACTTGCAGGAGATCCTGAGTGCGGGAGATATCAGCGGCAAAAATGCCCAGACGCTGCTGCTGCATAAAGTGCCTGGCCTGAAGGCACGCCGTATTTTGTTGCTCGGGATCGGTAAAGCGGAAGACCGCAACAACCGGTCGTTTCGTAAAGCGATCATCGCAGCAATGTCTGTGATCAAAAGCACAGGGATCAGCCAGGCAGTGTTTGCCCTTGATGACGCCCTGACCAACGACAGTGATGCCTATCGCCAACTTCGCCACCTGGTAGAGTGGAGTGGTCAGGAACTGTACCAATACGATGAAACCAAGAGCAAAAAAGCCGACCCGCTGAAGCTGGAAAAACTCAGCATTTTATGCGCCGAAGATGACACCGATCTGGCCGAGCAAGCTCTGCTGGATGGCACCGCCATTGTTAATGGCACCAGTCTGGCCCGTGACCTGGGCAACCTGCCGCCCAATATCTGTACCCCAACCTACCTGGCTGAGCAGGCACTTGAGCTGGACGATGAATTCGAAGCCCTCACTACCACCATCGTTGATGAAGAAGAGATGGCCGAGCTGGGTATGCACTGCCTGTTATCCGTCGGCAAAGGCAGTGAGCAGCCCTCTAAGTTGATTGTTATGCAGTACAACGGCGGGCCGGAAGATGACGCGCCCCATGTATTGGTTGGCAAAGGCATCACCTTCGACACCGGTGGTATCTCCCTGAAATCGGGGGACTCCATGGATGAAATGAAATATGACATGTGCGGTTCCGCCAGCGTGTTCGGTGCCATGACCGCTATCTGCGAGATGGCGCTACCGATCAATGTAGTGGGAATCGTCGCCGCCGCCGAAAACATGCCAAGCGGCAACGCCAGTAAACCGGGTGATATTGTTACCACCATGTCTGGTCAGACCGTTGAGATCCTCAATACCGATGCCGAAGGCCGCCTGGTATTGTGTGATGCCCTCACCTATGCCGGTCGTTTTAACCCCGCATCAGTGATCGATATCGCCACCCTGACCGGTGCCTGCATTGTGGCTTTGGGTCACCAGGCCAGCGGACTGTTAAGCAATGATGACCAACTGGCACAGTCACTATTGCAGGCCGGAGAACAATCTGCTGACCGAGCCTGGCAGCTACCTTTATGGGATGAGTTCCAGGAACAGCTCGACAGTAACTTTGCCGATATGCAGAATATTGGCGGCCGCCCTGGCGGTACCATCACTGCAGCCTGTTTCCTATCACGTTTCACCAAAGAATACCGCTGGGCGCACCTGGATATTGCCGGTGTTGCCTGGAATAGCGGCAAAAGCAAAGGCGCAACAGGTCGCTGCGTACCACTGCTGACACAATATCTGTTGAATCAATCAGCCACCGAGGAATAAATCCAGGTGACCAGTAAAGCTGATTTTTATCTGCTGCCAAATGACGACCCCGAAGACCGGGGTCGTTTCCTCTGCCGTTTACTGGAAAAGATCTGTGCGCTGGGCCACCAAGTGTATATCCATACGCCTGATCAGCGCGCGGCTCAGCAGCTGGACCAGCTGCTTTGGGAGTTCCGACCCGAAGCCTTTATTCCACACGGCCTGAGCAATGAACAACACAACTCTGCGGTGGAGATCGGCTGGGATCAACAGCGACCCTCACATCGGGATCTATTTATCAATCTGGATCAGGCCATAGTTGAAGACGCGATGGATTTTGACCGCATTGTCGAGATTGTGGTGCAGAGCCCGGAGATACTCAGTGCTACACGGGATAATTTCCGCGTGTATAAGTCACGTGGCATCAATGCGGAGATGCACGACCTACGCCACAACACGACCCGCTAAATTCGCCTACAGATGCCCCTCTCTTTGTGAACAGTTCGTGCTGCACTTTGCCAAGGCTAGCCTATCAAGTTTCCACGCTCCAGCTTTGCAGACCGCAGTCACATGCGGCCTTTTTTCATCTGTATCAGACCGCTATCTGAGGCGGTTGCAACTTGTATTGCCGAGTTTCATCAATCAGAAATTTCAGCCACCGCATATAAGGCGTGCCTCCCGTGCCTCTTTTATCATTCCCTCGCCGGGCAATATATTTCACCGCCCAGTGGTAATGCACCTCGCGAAACTGAGCCATCAGCTCCAGCACACCATCAAAGTATTCCGCCCTGGACAGCAACCTGATTTCGGGCATCTGCGCCACCTGCTGCAACAGCGCCCTGTGCTCTGCCGGCATATAGTGACGCATATCCTGCAGATGCTGGGTCAGCTTATTGGCCTGATGTGGAATTTTCATAAACGCCGTCAACAAAGGCATCACCGAACTCTGGGCACCGGTCTCACCGCGAAAGCTGATCGTTTTTTGCGTCACCCCTTCATACAACACATCAACAAACTGGCCGATGTAGGGCCGGAAGCGGGAAAAATACAACGCATCAGACATCTTCTCCGGTATCCGTTGTAAGACTCCAATGATCCGCTGCATAGCAGCGCTAATCTGCACCAGTGCGACATCCACGTTTACTGGCGTAATATCACCCTGCAAACCCAGAATGGCGTCGAGAATCTCCGCCGCCATTGCTTCTATTTCGACATGAACCAGAATAAACCAGTGTTCGTCATACAGATGCACAAAGTTCTGTACGGTATCGATATTACCCAGAGCAACCGGCTGACTATGGTCATATCGCTGCCAGTTATACAGGGCATATCCGTCATAGCTGAGAACTGGCGGTCGCTGCAGCAGGTGGGCAATCTGACACAAGGGTCGCGCCAGATTTACCGGCACCCGATGAACCGGTGGCTGGCCCACCTGGTTCACATATCCGGATACGATAAACCCCAACCGCAGGTAATACAGTCGCGCCTGGGGTAACAGATCAGGAGGGATATTCGCGTAAGGCCACTCTGGCACAGTTAACCGTTCCAGAAACTGGCGCGCATCTGCCTCCAGCAACAGACTGGGTAGCGCATGGCCCACCCTGTCCAGCAGATGCTGACCCTCACCCAACTGTTGTAGTTCAGTGGCAGGGTCCTTACAGGGCAGAAAGCCTCGACTGGCATAACAACCAAGCATAAAGCACCTCCTGGCAAGCAACACTTTCAACATCAGACAACCTGCACAGCAGTTCTATCCCCGAGGAACTGAGCTACTGACCACCCAGGCACTACTTTCCTCTCGCCGCAACCGGTATAATGCCGCGTTCATCCGGGCACCCCCGCAAAGGGCAGACCCCCAGAAATTCACACTGATTGCAGAAGAACCCGAGCGCCATGGACACCACTTACCAGCCGCAAGAGATCGAAAAATCCTGGTACAAGACCTGGGAAGACAACAACTACTTCGCCCCGTCTGGTGAAGGTGATTCCTACTGCATCATGATTCCGCCACCCAACGTCACCGGCAGCCTGCATATGGGCCATGCCTTCCAGCACACCATTATGGATGCACTAACCCGCTATAAGCGGATGCAGGGCAAGAACACCCTGTGGCAGGTAGGCACCGACCATGCCGGCATCGCCACCCAGATGGTGGTTGAACGTAAACTGGCGGTAGAAACCGAGCAGTCCCGCCATGATCTGGGCCGTGATGCCTTTATCGAAAAGATCTGGGAGTGGAAGGAGGAATCCGGCGGCACAATTACCCGCCAGATGCGTCGTCTCGGCAACTCGGTGGACTGGAACCATGAGCGTTTCACCATGGATTCCGGCTTCTACCACGCGGTGCAGGAAGTGTTTATCCGTCTATTTGACGAAGGCCTAATCTACCGAGGCAAGCGCCTGGTGAACTGGGACCCGAAACTGCACACTGCCATCTCTGATCTGGAAGTGGAGAACAAGCAGGTTAAAGGCAAGATGTGGTACCTGCGCTACCCGCTGGCCGATGGCGTAACAACCGCGGCCGGTGAAGATCACATTGTCGTGGGTACTACGCGGCCGGAAACCATGCTGGGTGATACCGGTGTCGCCGTAAATCCGGAAGATGAACGCTACCAGAGCCTGATCGGCAAGTTTATCGAACTGCCACTGGTCGGCCGCCGTATTCCCATCGTTGCTGACGAACACGCCGATATGGAAAAAGGTACCGGCTGCGTGAAAATCACCCCGGCGCACGACTTCAACGACTACGAAGTCGGCAAGCGTTGCGGTCTGCCCATGATCAACGTGCTGACCTTCAACGCCGATATCCGCGACGAAGCCCAGACGTTCAACACTGACGGTAGCGTCAACAACGATCTGAACGGCTACCTGCCGGAAAAATACCGTGGCATGGAGCGTTTTGCCGCTCGCCGTGAGATTGTGGCTGATCTAGAAGCCGCCGGTCTGCTGGTGAAGATCGACGAAAACGATATGACCATCCCTTACGGCGACCGTGGCGGTGTAGTCATCGAACCGATGCTGACCGACCAGTGGTTTGCCGATGCCAAAACGCTGGCCAAACCCGCCATCGATGCGGTGGAAAAGGGTGATATTAAATTCGTACCTAAACAATACGAGAATATGTATTTTGCCTGGATGCGCGATATTCAGGACTGGTGTATCTCCCGCCAGCTCTGGTGGGGGCACCGGATTCCGGCGTTCTACGATAACAACGGCAACGTCTATGTCGCCAACGACAAGGACGCCGCCCGCGCCAAATATGGTCTCAGCCCCGAACTGGAACTGCGCCAGGACGATGACGTACTGGATACCTGGTTCAGTTCCGCACTGTGGACCTTCGGCACCCTGGGCTGGCCGGAAGCCAACAACCGCCTGAGCACCTTCCACCCCACCGATGTGCTGGTCACCGGCTTCGACATCATCTTCTTCTGGGTGGCGCGCATGATCATGATGACCATGCACTTTATGAAGGATGAAGACGGCAAGCCACAGGTGCCCTTCCACACGGTGTACGTTACCGGCCTGATCCGTGACGAGAGCGGCGACAAAATGTCCAAGTCCAAGGGCAACGTGCTCGACCCGCTGGATATGATCGACGGCATCAGCCTGCCCGACCTGATGGACAAACGTACCGGCAACATGATGCAGCCACAGCTGGCGCAGAAGATTGGCAAACGCACCGAAAAAGAGTTCCCGGAAGGCATCTCCGCCCACGGTACTGACGCCCTGCGTTTCACCCTGGCAGCGCTGGCCTCTACAGGTCGCGATATCAACTGGGACATGAAGCGCCTGGAAGGCTACCGCAACTTCTGCAATAAACTATGGAACGCCGCCCGTTATGTGAAGATGAACACTGAAGGCGAAGACTGTGGTCAGGCCGGTGGTGATGTCAAACTGTCTCTGGCCGATCGCTGGATCATCAGTCGCTTGCAGAAAGTGGAAACCGAAGTCAGCAAACACTTCGACGAATACCGCTTTGATATGGCATCCAAGGCCCTATACGACTTTATCTGGAACGACTACTGCGCCTGGTATCTGGAACTGTCCAAACCGGTTCTGTGGGATGAAAATGCCAGCGCCGAAGCCAAACGCGGCACCCGTCGTACTCTGGTGCGCGTGCTGGAAGCCATCCTGCGCTTGAGCCACCCCATCATGCCGTACATCACCGAAGAGATCTGGCAGCAGATCAAGGGACTGGCCGGCAAGGAAGGCGACACCATCATGCTGCAGCCCTACCCGGTTGCCGATGACAGCAAGATCGACAGCGCCGCTGAAGCCGAAATCAAATGGCTGCAGGGCATAATCACCGGCGTGCGGAATATCCGCGGCGAGATGGGCATCTCCCCGGCCAAGGAACTGGACGTACTGTTCCAGAACGGCGGCGAACTGGATAAAACCCGTCTGGACGGCAACCGTACCTTCCTCAGCAAGCTGGCCTCCCTCAGCAGCATCACCTGGCTCGAAGCCAGTGACGAAGCGCCGATGTCCGCCACTCAACTGGTGGGCGATATGGAAGTGCTGGTACCCATGGCCGGCCTGATCGACAAAACCGCCGAACTGGCCCGCCTGCAGAAAGAACTGGATAAACTGCGCAAGGAAACCGGTCGGCTGAAAGGTAAACTGACCAACGACAAGTTCGTCAGCAATGCTCCAGCGGACGTAGTCGCCAAAGAGAAAGAAAAACTGGCGGATGCAGAAAAATCCCTGGCCAAACTACAAGAACAATACGGCAAGATTGAAGCGCTGTAATCACATAATGATTGATTGAAAAAGCCCGGCGATGCCGGGCTTTTTTTTGTGCCCAACCCCAGACTTAACCTGCCTTAGCAGCGGTGGTTTTATCGTTGGCAGATCTTGTTCGCCACGACAACACGGTAATCAGCAGGCTGGGCAGAAATGCCAGGGTTACCAGCATGGAACAGAGAATACCGACCAGCACCACAATCCCTACCCCCCGGTACAGCTCGGTACCCGCACCGGGCAGAAACACCAGAGGAGCCAGGCCGAAGACGGTGGTCGCGGTGGACATCAGAATGGGCCGTAAGCGGGTCGCCACGGCCTGGTTAACCGCCAGTCGGACCGACATTTTCTGATGCTGCAGGTTTCTGCGGGCCTGTTCAACGATCAGTATCGGATTGTTGACCACCGTACCCAGCAAAATCACAAATCCCAGCATGGTAATCATATCGAACGGCTGAATAATGCCCGGCAGACCGAACAGGTTCAGCACCGGACCGGCACTGTTTACCGCCACCAGCCCCACTACGCCACCGGCAATACCCAGCGGCACCGTAGCCAGAATTAACAGTGGATAGCCCCAGTGGCTGAAAATAGCCACCAGCAGGAGGTAAATCAGGATGACCGCAAGCACCATATTGCCGGACAGGGATTCCCGGGTAGCATCCAGCTGATCTGCGGCACCGGATATCCCCACTGAAACACCTTTGGCGACCTCACCTGCTGCCTGCATATCAGGCAGCATTTGGCCTCTGACCATCGCCACCGCAGTTTCCAATGCTATATCCCGTGGCGGAATAATCGACAAGGTCACGGTGCGACGTCCATCCACCCGGCGTAGTTGATCACTGTCCACGGTCTCAAGAATATCGGCCAGTGCATTCAACGGCAGCACCGTGCCTTGCGGCGTCATGATAGGCAGGGAAGCCAGTTGTGCCAGCGTCTGGTTCTGACCGGCACTACTGAAGATAAACATGTCGATTTTGTCATCATCCATAAAAAATTCATCGACATAGGCACCATCACTGAGCGCAGCGACCGTATAACCAAAGTCATCTGCAGTCATATCCACCTCTGCCAAACGATCCCAGTGCGGGCGCACCTCTATCAGAGGTTGATCCAGTGATAGCGCAGAGGGCTCAGACTCAATCTGTGGATTACCAAACAGCGCTTCGGCGCGACGCAGGGCATACTCTGCCGTGGAGTAAAGGCTTTCCTGATCCGGGCCGGCAATATCCAGGTTCACCGCTCGGGTGCCACCCTGATTACTGGCAATAATCGAGCCCCGGTGTGAAAACCCCCGCATGCCTGGGTACTGCCGGAACATGTCAGTCAGGGCATCCATCATAGGCTGAATATCCTGTTCACGCGTCGGCTCACTTAATACCCACACCCGACCCGGCGAGATCCGCTGAAAATAGTACTTCAAAGAGGGTATGACATGCTCCCCACGATCGAACTGCACAGGGTCAGCATGCAACGCCAATTCAAGGTGCTGCCGGATCTCATCAGCCACCAGTTTCATCTCTGACATGTTGTAACCCGGCGGCGCCGTCATGGCACTAAACGCCTTGGGTTCCTCACCTTCCGGCAGATACTCCGCTGGCGGCAGCAGATAAATCCCGGCACCCATGGTGAAACTGAAGATCAGCACGATACAACAGATACGTTTAAATGCACTGGCGTTAAGCCAACCGACCATCCGCAAGATTGGTCCAGGATGAGACAGGTCATCACCATGATCACGCTCATCACCAAACCCCACCCGCGCACAGGCAGCCGGCACTACAGCCACCGCAAACAACATTGAAGCCAGAATTGCCGTCGAAATCGCGATAGCAATATCCGAATAAAGCTGCCCTGCCTCTTCCTGCACGTAAAGTATCGGAGCAAACACCAACACGGTAGTCATACTGGAGGCCAATACGGCGGTCCAGACTTCACGCACCCCGGTAATGGCCGCTTCAATACGGTCCAACCCCCGCCGTCTGGCTTGCTCGATACTCTCCAGCACCACGATGGTGTTATCCACTGTCATACCAATGGCAAATGCCACACCTGCCAGAGAGATAACGTTGATGGTGCGATCAAATAAAAGCAGTCCTAAAAAGGCAGCGATGGTACAGATTGGCATGCCCATCAGACCAATCAGAGTCGCGCGACCCGAGCGGAGAAACAGAAACAATACGGCAGTCGCCAGACCCGCACCCAACAATAGGTTGCTGGCCACCTTCTCGACTGATGCCTGAACATAACGGACATCATCACCGATCAGGCTGATAGTCATGCCATTCGGTTCCAGCTGATCGCGGCGGATCTCATCCACCACCTGGAGCATCTCCTGTTTAATATCAATGACATTAGAGCCGGACTCCCGCTTCACCGCCATCGTCAGGGACGCTTCGTTATTTACAATCGAAATACCCCGAACCTCATAGTGGTCCAGGCGAATTTCTGCGACATCCTGTAATTTGATATCCGTATTATTACGATGCACCAGGGTCAGATTTTCCAGGCTGGCAATATCCGTAAAGCGGCCGGTAGTGCGGATAAAATAACGCCGTTTGCCATCATCCAGATCGCCAGCAGAGGTATCCTTATTGCGCTCGCGAATCGCATCCCGGACATCTGTAAGGGTCAGGCCCCGCTGTGCCAGCTTAGCCGGATCAATGATAATCTGGATCTGCCGTTCAGCTCCCCCACGCAAGCTGACTTCCGATACCCCAGTCACCCGCTCCATCCGGGGGCGCACGTCATCATCGATAAAGTCAGTTACCAGATCCATATCCAGTTGCAGCGGATTGCCCGGCAGCGGAGTGATGGAAAAATACATAAATGCATTTTCAGAGAAAGAGCTGCTATACAGACGGGGCTGATCAACATTTTCTGGATAGCTGGAGACCTGACTCAAGGCGTTTGAAACCTCAATCAGGGTCTCGTTAATATCCACACCGAACGGAAACTCCAGCTCGATACTGGCTTCACCGGTTTCCGCTTTTGACTCCATTCGGGTCAGGTTAGGCACACTACGCAAATAGCGTTCCTGTTCTATCAGGATCTCTTTTTCCACATCCTGGGGTGTTGCACCGGGCCATCCGGTAACCACACTCACCGTGCGCACATCGAGGTCAGGAATCATCTGTACCGGAATTTTAGTGGCCGCAGTCAACCCCAGCACTACAATGATCAGCACGATAACCGAGAGTAATTTTCCGTTTCGGATGGGTGCTTCAAGCATAATGATTCCCTAGGGTTTGACCGTAACTGGCTGTTCATCCCGCAGGGCTTCATTGCCGCGCACGACCACTTTAGCATCGGCGGCCAACCCTTCAATTATGCTAACCCCTGATAAGCTTTGCAGACCCACTTTCACCTGGCGGCGTTTGGCCACACCCTCCTCGACCACAAATACGCTATACCCACCATCCGGATGCAGCAGCAATGCGTCACGCGGAATCAGCAGCTTTTGCTTGGCCGCACCATTGATGCCAATCACAGCTGTAGCTGAAGTACCGGGGAGAAGCCTCAGTGCAGCGGAATCGACCAGAATACGGACCAAAAAAACCCTCGCCTGAGGGTCACTAACCGGCACGATCGCCGCGATTTTTCCGCTCAGTTGCCGTCCGGGATATAGGTCCGGCAGCACCGTGACCGAACTATTCTGCTGGATTGCTGTGAATTGCTCCTGAGGCACTTTGACATCGAGCCTAACCACATCCGTCGCCACCAACTCCAGTACGGCAGTTCCACGGTTAACCCACTCTCCTGCTTCGGTCATTTTTGCACTGATAACACCTGCAAAAGGAGCCGGCAGCGCATGCCGCCGCAGAGCTTCCAGCACACTTCTCTCTGCCGCCAGTGCCGCACCCAATGCTGCCTGAGCTAACGCCAGCGCAGCCTTACGGTTAGCCAATTCACTGGCCGATATGTAATTTTTCTGGCGCAGGCTTTCCGCTTCTTTCACCAGTCGATGCGCATCATCTCGAGCGGCCCGGGCTTCAGCGGTAGCCGCCTTTGCCTGCTCATGGGACTGTTGGGCAAGGGCTGTATCCAGTTCTAACAGTAACTCGCCCTGTGCTACCCGACTGCCGGCATCAACCAGGACTGCTGCCACAAGTCCATCAACCCGTGGTGATAACCGCGCATGTCTTTCCGCCGTTAGGGAACCTGAAAGACTAAGGTTTTCCGCAGTTTCAGTCTGCTGCGGTAAGGTGATACTCACAGGCACCGGATCATTCGCTTGGGCGAAGAGTGGCCACAGGCTCAGCAATACCGGCAGCACAAGAGACGATTTAATATGACGTTGAGGTCGTAACTCCATGGGCACGCTTTAATCTCATCCGTTGCAGTAAAAATCAGATAACACGATGTAATCTAGAAAGAGAATCAATTTCATTTAATGATGAATGAGCGGAATAGAAAAGGCCAGCTAGGGCATATTTACGTTTTTTTACATTGTTATTGTAAAAAAACGGCGTGAAACTGCGTACGATACGCTGCTAGCTAAAGATCACTGCGGGATCAATCCGCTTTATGCGTGCCAGAAGAATTTTATAAAAAGGCTCCAACAGAGACATGATTCGGCTGTATATTGAAATACGATATCAGCATCAGGCTCACCCGCCCGAAATAGCGCCACAACGAAAACCCGTGAATATTTTAAACTGAGAAATCAGGCTGTGCGCCAGAATCTTAGGATATCTCCTTTGAACACCTGCTCGAGGTACTCAGTGTCTTCTGGCTTAAAATACTGATGGGAATAACCCCACACTTCCAGTTGCTTACCCAGCTTGCTTTTGCGGCCACGGCCGGGATCGACCAAAATCACCTCACACTCTGGTTTGGCATGACGCTCGATAAAACTGGCCAGTAACTTTATATGCTGGTCTTCATACAACAAGTCACTCCCGATAATCAGATCAAATAACCCAAGTTCATCCTGCGGGTCAGCCCAGTCCACCCGCTCAAAGGCGATGGGGTCATCTCCATTCAACTGGGTATTACGCATTAAAAAGCGTTCCACTTCCGGGTGGTAATCAGTTGCAGTGATGTCATCATGGCGTTTATTCAGCATCAGGCTGGACAGCGCCATGCCACAACCGATTTCCAGAATCCGCTTGCCCTCAGTGTTGTAATCCGACATGTAGTGCGCCAACACCAGACTGGAGGGCCAAACCACGCCAAAAATCGGCCAGCTGGCAGATGAAATCCCCAATGCCTCGGCTTGGCCAGCCGGGTCATGGAACTGCTGATTATCACGCAGGGTGCAGAGATGGATGTCAGTCTTATCAAACTCGATGGTTTGATAGCGAACACGTGCGGAAGTCGTCATGTATACCCCAATAGTCAGTCAGCTATCGAAGATAAGTGACAAGTTTTTGATACCTTCAGATTAGTGACATTTATACCCGCACACAATCTTTCTTTGTCCATAACGCCCGGCTGCCAATACAATCAAGCCAGTAGCGACGTCGTTAAAAGCATAAAAATCAATACCATGACACGCATCACCTATCTTTGTACCAATCTGATGGTACACTTTTCTTACCAATCAAAAAGTCATGTGACGGTAGGCGAATGGTTTATATTTTTCTGCTCAATAGCCTAGTGGTGGCGATTACCGTCATTGTGCATTATGAATTTTTGTTTCGGGTCACGCTGCATATCCCCAAAATGAAAATTGCCCACCGTTACCGCATTGTATTTGGGGTGTTCAGTGCTCTGATTGCACATAGCATAGAGATCTGGATTTTCGGTCTGGTGTACTACGTCATGAACCGAATGGGCAGCTGGGGCAGCCTGACCGGCAACATTGATGGCAGCCTGATGGATTGTGCCTACTTTTCATTTACTGTGTTTACCACACTGGGGTTTGGCGATATCGAACCCATTGGTCATATCCGCTACCTGACCGGTGTCGAGTCACTCACCGGACTGGTATTGATCACCTGGACCGCCTCTTTCCTGTTCTTTGAGATGCAAAAGCACTGGACTACCCGAGAATAAGCCTGACACTTTGCTGTGCGCATAAAGCTGACGGGGCGCTGACGCTGTGCACTCATCCATTCACGCCCTTATGTCACAGTGGCTGAGGGTTAGCGCTGAGGTGCGAGCAGAACCGGATAGTCTGACAGTGCCAATGAAGAACACGAACAGGGATACAGTCTGATCGCCAGATTCAACTGTTCCTGAAGCACCTTACCAAGGCCAATTCAGTAACAAAAGTCCGGGTACTGAAGCGATTTACTGAGCAGGAAAACCCTATTGTTAATCGCTCCAACCCAAGCATGGCATCCGATATGTTACTGCCGGGAAAAACCCATTAAGCGCACACGACCATTAAGCATGACGGGCGCATTACTAGGCTTTTTTTACAAACTCGGATTTAAGTTTCATTGCGCCAATACCCTGGATCTTGCAGTCGATATTATGATCACCTGCCACCAGACGGATACTTTTCACCTTGGTACCCACTTTAACCACTGAGGAGGAGCCTTTTACTTTTAGGTCTTTGATCACTGTGACCGCATCACCATCGAACAGGCGGTTACCGTTGGCATCCATGACAACTGGTCCATCATCTGTTTCTGCTGACTGTTCATTCCACTCATGCGCGCATTCAGGGCACACAAACTGAATACCATCTTCATAAGTAAACTCGGAACCACAGGCAGGGCAAGGGGGTAACTGACTCATCTTCTATCTCCTGATATTGAAGGGCGCCATTATGCCAGAGCCAACCGGGAAAATTGCATAGACATATAAAAAATAGGGGAAAGTAACAGAGTGACCTCAGATTCAGGGCACCAACAGTTGATAACTGCCAGGCAGCAGCCGGTCTATTTCAGCCTCGAACAGGGCAAATAACGCTATGTCACGACCGGTTGCACCCGATTGGCAGCACTGTTCAATATAATAATACAAACACCTGGCTGCCTGAGCTGACAGGTTGCTGGAGATAGCGTTCAAACTATGAATTAATGCACCCGTCTGCTTAAAGTTTTGGTTTACCAGGTATGAACCCGTGGATGTTTTTTATACTCCGCGATAGAGCCTTATAGCAGCCTCAGAAATAACGGCTGGTTGGCCATCTGCCGTTTGCATCACTTCAGCAACATCAATTCCTGTTATCGCAACATAGGGTCATTTGCCCCCAAATAACAGAAGAGCCTATCGCTGTTTCAAACCAGGCATACCGTCAGACAGCTATATTCCGAGCATTTATAATGGCATATCAAACATCAAGACACGCTGATAAAAGCCGCACACAAACTTTTTCAGACAAAAAAAACCGACAACGAAAGCTGTCGGTTTTTTTGATCATCGTGGAGCAGCAATACTGAATTTAGCAGGCCGTTTTCCTGGGGTTACATTTGCCGCCCCCTTTACCGCCGCCACCGCTGCCGGTGTCATCACCACCAGAACCATCACGAGTGATACTGATATTGACTACGCCGGTCGCCGTACCGCCATTACCATCACTGATGGTATAACTAAAGGTGTCACCACCCCGTTTGTTACCACTGCTGTATTGCAACTGATCGCCAATCTGAACCACACTGCCCTTGCCACCCTGAGTAAAGCTGGTGATTTGCAGCAAGTCACCCACATCAGCATCGCTGTCATTGGCTAATACATCAATCAGCACACTGCTGTGCATGGCGACACTTGCGCTATCATCCGTGGCCACTGGAGCACTGTTCACAAACACCTGATGCACTGTAACGGTGACAGTAGCCATGTTGCTCTGGCCAAAGCCGTCACTCACCCGGTAAGTGAAGCTATCGTTACCGAAGAAACCGTTGGCTGGCGTGTAGATCAAGCTATTACCTGACTGAACTACACTGCCGTTGCTGCCCTGGCTAAATCCGGCAAGCGTCAGACTGTCATTATCAGCATCGCTGTCATTAGAGATCACCGGGATGCTGATACTGTTGTCTTGGTCAGTTTCAGCACTGTCATTACTCGCCACAGGCAACTGATTTGACACCGTGGTCGCACTGGCCATAACGGACCACTCCGTCTCGTTGCCGTATAAATCACGCGCCTGAACTGTGTAAGTATAGGTTGCGCCTGGTGTCAGCCCTTCCGCCACGAAACTAGGTGATGACTGCCAGCCGCTGAAGCTACAACCCACATCCCCGGCCGTACACTGGAACATATATTCCACCGTACCCGAGTCATCCGTTGCCGTTTGTGCCGTCATGCTGATACTGTCGCGACCACTTGCAACAGGCGGAATAGCCCAGCCTACCGGGTTGGGTGTTGGCGGATCGACATCTGTTACTTCAACCACAGGCTGCACTGTACCGGAAATAAAATACATCCCCTGGCTACCGTAATCAGAATATGGGGAGACCGCATTACCTACCCCCTGCACTGCCAAATAATAACGGCCAGCGGGAAGATTAAGATTCAGTTGAGCAAAGGTTTCATCTTCCGGGTCTGCTGCTGCCACAAAATTACCAAACTCATCATACAGCGTGGCTTCGATATCCAGGTTAGCGCCGCGACGGAAATCATCGTAAAAGGCTTCCCATGCCGGAATCACATTAAATGTCACACCCCCAGCAGCGGTATCAAACCAGAACAGGTCCATATCGGTGGATGTTTCAATCACCCCTTTATTCGCCGGGTCCAGGTTATCCGGATCTAATTCCGGGGTGGTGATATAAAGAATACCATTGGCATCAACCTGCAGTGCCGTCGCCGTCGCCATATCTTCAGTATGATCGTCCGGCCGTAAGCCCAGCTGTGAACTGATAATGGCAATGTCATCCTGAGCATTATTGGCATCGGGGTATTCCCCTTTGCTCCATTGAGTTACATGACTGTAGTAACCCACCCCCATGATGGCGCCCCATTTCACATATCCGGAGCCATGACCACTGTAATATCCGACCGTACTGGTGCCATCATGCCCCAGCCCCAGGTTATGACCGAATTCATGGCTGGCTGCTTCTGCCACATAATGGGCATAACCGCCGCCCAGGTTATTAAAGTAGACCAGTGCTGGCTGATAAGACGTGTAGTAAGATTCGCCCCAGACGCCAACATACGCCACACCACCCGCACCCTGCGCTGGCATCGCCTGACCAAGAGCATCAGTGTCGCGCGTCATCAGCAGATGGCCAATGGTCGGGCCAAAGCTACCCGGATCTTCAGTGGTTACATCAATATCAAAAGCGGCCATATCCTCAGCGACCCGATGCCAGATAGCTGCAATCGCGGCACGCTCACTTTCACTAAAATTGCTGGCATCCCCGTCAGTATCAAATGCCTGAGCATATAAAGTGCCGCCAGCACCATTCCATGCCGTACCACTGATGTCATGGCCATCAAAATCAAGAAAGACCACTTGGCTTGCGCCCGGGCGACTATGCAATTTGAATACCTGTTCTGGGGCAATAGCGGGTGCCGCAGCAGCAGATGCTTCTGCCGGCGCTTGGTCCGGTAGCTCAGTATCCGCATAGAATATTGCCCCCTCAGCATCTGCCTGAATGTAGGCATAATCGGCAACGGGAATATCAAACCGTTGCAACCACTCAAGCGCTCTTTGTTGAGCAGCCGGAGGCAGTTTTTCGATCTGACTTTTCAACCTGCCAGGAGGTAATTGACGCGTATCTCCGGCAAACCCCGCCGCAAACGGACCTGCACCGGCGGGCTGAGCATAAACCTGAGTTATACCGACACTGAGCGCGCAGAGCCCGGTAACAATAATTGCGGGGAATTTCATTGGTTTCTCCTATCTGACTGGCGGCCTGCCTTCAAACTGCAACTATAACAAAGGCAAACGCGCGAGCGCGCGTCCTGGTCACGGACTGCTGCACATCAGGTTTCTATACTCAACAATAAAAACCATACATTTAGCAGTATTATTACTACACAGATTAAAACAGCAAAACAAGCAGGTAAAGTATTATTTTATAATGGTATTTTTATACTAATTTTAACTTCATTTAGACACAATTTAACGCCATTGGTCAGCAGAAAAACAACAGCCGACGCAATGGCCGGCTGTCGGGTTAGGGGGCGAGCAGAGGATATTTCTACTTCAATACACCGCCTCAGGGGAACAAATTTGGGTACCTGCATTGCAGACCTTGTATCTGTACTGCCTGTAACCGTAAGTGGTGAATGAATGAATGCCATCATTGGCGGTCGTGATTGCCACTTTGCCATTGCGGTAGATATCTACCTTGCTGGCACTGCTGCCACTCCAATTCACATGAGTGTTTTTAAATACCAAGGACTTCATACTGCCTGACAACATCATAGTCAGCGTATCCTTAACCGGGTCAGTCACAGTCACCGCCGCAGTTTTGCTATTTCTGCTGCCCAGGTCGTCAACTACCGTGAGTGTGACCGTGTACGTGCCTGCAGCAGAAAAACGGTGTGAAACATTTTTACCACTGCTGTTAAATCCATCACCGAAGGTCCAGTCGTAGCCGCTAATAGAACCGTCGGCATCGCTGGAACTGGCGCCATTAAACACACAGTCCAATGCCGTACAGCTAAAGGTCAAACCTGCCACCGGTGGCAGGTTATCTGGTTCGGCCCCCGGTTCCGGACCCGACACCGGTATTTGAGCTAATGCCATTAGTGCATCCGCTGCCTGAATCAGACCATAACCATAAACACTGTCAGGGCCGCCAGCACCCAAATCGATGCTGGTTGACCTGATCAGTTCACGTACATCGGCAGGCGTCAAATCCGGATTGACTTCCAACAACATCGCAGCCAGTGCCGAGACATGCGGCGTTGCCATTGAAGTACCCTGATAGAAGAAGTAGCTCCAACGACCATCACGGGTGGTTTCCTGCAGCACGCCATCAGTATAACCATCACCATCGGCATCCACACTGACATCACCTCCCGGCGCCATCACATCAAGATACTTACCATAGTTGGAATACGATGCCCGTTGATCAACACTGTCCGTTGCTCCGACCGCAATAGTGGTTTTATAGCTGGCGGGGTAAGCCACATTCGCTGCGTAATTATCATTACCCGCGGCCGCAGCCACGACAACCCCATGCGCTTCTGCATAGTCCAGAGCTGGTGCCAACACACTGTCGCGAGTCAACCCAGAGGAAGCTTTAGCCCCCAGACTAAGATTGATGACATGAGCACCATGATCAACCGCATGGTAAATACCGGCAGCGATATCCACAAAGGTACCTCTGCCGGTATTATCCAGCACCTTTATTGGCAGAACGCAGGCACCATAAGCCATACCCGCCACACCGCGACCATTATCAGTAACCTGCGCCACCGTGCCGCTGACATGACTGCCGTGACCATCACCATCTACCCAGCCATTGCTAT
This sequence comes from Pontibacter sp. JAM-7, assembly GCF_048548695.2. Classification (NCBI taxonomy): domain Bacteria; kingdom Pseudomonadati; phylum Bacteroidota; class Cytophagia; order Cytophagales; family Hymenobacteraceae; genus Pontibacter; species Pontibacter sp. JAM-7. Next base: position 297,001 of record NZ_JBLYIF020000003.1, on the reverse strand, counting down.
TGCCCGTAAAGTCGGCTGCATCAGCAAGACAGGCTTTCACCCCGTCAGGGCCGGTGGTATCCAGACCGGTATCCAACACAGCGACCACGACACCCTGACCCGTTGCCATGTCCCAGGCCTCATTGACCTGTACTGCGTCGAAATGCCACTGATAGCCCCGATAAGTATCGTTAACGGCCTCTGCCTTAGTGGCAATCAGGTTATAGCCTGCGGTCACACCTTTTTCATGGAAGGCTTGAATATAACTTTTCTCCAGCCCCGTCGGGACGGACAGCAACACCTGACCTGACTGCGACAGGTGTTTCAAAACCCGTTCAGGCTGGAAGTCTTCAGGCTGCCCTGCCACAACAATCTGCGCAGGCTGAAAAGCACTCGGAGGTTCTGCATCCTGCTCTGCCTCGGCTTCATATCGACTCATGTCGGTTCCCTTCAGGACGCGTACTGAAAGACCGAAGTCGATATCAGCTGCCACCTGTGCCGAGGAACGATTATTGTTTACAGCTCCGGCTGCCAACACATTACTGGTGAGGCCCATTCCCAGGGTCACCCATAAAGCGCAGACCGCGGCCAGAACCCGCTTAGTGCAAGGCATGTTTGATCTCCTCTGCCGTTAATGAGATGCCGGTTCAGCATCACGGTAGGAGAAGATCGGCCTATAAAATTGCCGCTAAAGCAACACTAAGCGCCTATATTTAAAGACAATTTTATTAATTTTGATTACTTTGAAGGGAGCCAGCAAACAAGCTCGTACGGGCTGTAGTACTGTTTGAATATTTTTTGACCTAGATCAACTAATTAGCAGGCAGAAACAGGTTTAAATGAGGATTTACGAGCATCTGCCAGTGAAGATTCATGCTGCAGATGACCTTCTCTCATGCTGACAACCGTATTTTCAAACCGTTCAATCAGTACGGTAAGGTTATAGCCTTCTTTCTGCACAGGGACACGCAGAATGGGTAAGCCCAATTGATAACAGAACCCTTCCAACTCCAGATCCCGCCGGTAGTCTTTACTGCTGTTATAGCGATGATCATCCAGCTCCACTAGGCAAACAATTTCGCCCGTAGCGATATCGCAGACCACATAATCAATCAATTTCCCGGATACAGCACGCAGCGCACGCTTTACTTTGCCCGGTGTGCTTGCCTGCGTTGGCTCAACCAGTTCACTGATTGGCACTTTACAGTAGACTTTGAGGCGCTCGCCAACCGCCTTTTCCAGCACGGAGCGAAAAGTCATTTCCACCGCCGTCAATGGCGGAGGGGCGCTGACAGAAGCAACCTGTTTGCGGCGTAACAGCAGCCATATCAGCAATAAAAATACCACTATTCCCAGCAGCCAAGAGCCTGATTCCATGCTGATCAACACCCGCACAACCCCTATAAAATAAAGTACAAATTGTAACGATTCGCCGACCCGCTTGCACCAGAAATACCGGTTTCAGGGCATTAAAATATTACTTAATAGAGGCTGCCACCGGTTTCAAGTTGCACCATATACAGCCGCAGGTGAAGTTCCAGCTGATGATAATCCGGTTCCATATAACAACAGAGGTTATAAAACGCCCGGTTATGCTCACGTTCACGTATATGGGCCAGCTCATGCACCAAAATCATTTTTAAAAACGCTTCCGGCATCTGCTTGAAACGGGCATCAATTCTGATCTCCTGTTTAGCTTTATAACGTCCACCCTGCACGCGGGAGATCCGACTATGTGCACCCAAGGCATGTAATAAAACACTGATCTTATCGTCATAACTGACTTTACTCAGCGGTGGAGTCTGTTTCAGAAAGCGATTTTTGAGTGACTGGGTGTAGTCATACAAGGCTTTATGACTGCGAATATCATGAGCCGTCGGGTAACGGCAGGTGATCCAGGCGGCCAACTCGTCCGTTGTTACCAGCTGACGGGCCTGTGACTGAATCGTCTCCGGGTAACCAGCAATATATCTGTAAGGGTCTGCAGCACGCATCAGGGCATCCGAGAAACACAGAACTTGTCTGCGGCTATGGTAAAATCAGTATTTTACCGCGGAAGTTCTTCATGCAAACCCTTTCTGCACCTCAGGGTAATTTTCACCTCAGCCTCTACCCACGTCGGCCAAAGGAAACCCTGCGTGCCTGGGATGCCGCAGATGAGTATTTATTGCGCCACCTACAACAGCACAACCTGCTGTCTGAAGGGTGTCGGATACTGATTGTAAATGACAGTTTTGGCGCATTAACAACCGCATTGCATCAGTGGCAACCCACGATGGTCAGCGATTCCTGGCTGGCACATACCGCCACCCAAGCTAATTACCGGGATAACAACCTTGACCCGACACAATTACAGCTCTGTGACAGCCTGCACTGGCCACAAACTACCCCACAACTGATATTGTTCAAAGTACCGAAAAGCCTCGCCATGCTGGAAGACCAACTGATTCAGATACGCCAGCTGATGGGACCAGATACCATTCTGTTGGCCGCAGGGATGGTGAAACAGATCCACAGTTCAACGCTGCAGCTATTTGAGAAACATATAGGCTCCACCCAGACCTCTCTGGCACAGAAAAAAGCCCGCCTTATTCTGCCGGAACTCAATCCGACCCTGACCCGTATTGAGTCACCCTATCCCAGTCGCTACGGCCTAGAAGGCACTGACCTTGATTTGATCAATCACGCGGGGGTTTTCTCAAGAGACTCTTTGGATATCGGTACCCGATTTATGCTGCAGCACCTACCGCAAACCAAAACGTTCCAGCGCATTATCGATCTTGGTTGCGGTAACGGCGTGTTGGGCATTGTCAGTGCCATGCAGCACCCAGAGGCTGAACTAACCTTTGTTGATGAGTCCTTCATGGCGACTGCATCGGCACAAACAAACTTTCAGCAAGCATTTGGTGATTCACGTACCGCTCAGTTTATTAATACTGATTGCCTGTCCGGTATTGCTGAGAACAGTGCAGATCTCATCCTAAATAACCCACCCTTCCACCAGCAAACCACGGTGGGAGATTTTATCGCCCGGCAAATGTTCAAACAGGCGCGGCAAGTATTGCAAAGTCGAGGCGAACTCTGGGTAGTGGGTAACCGCCATCTGGGTTATCACATCATGCTAAAAAAATTGTTTGGCCAATGCCAGACGGTGGCGAGTAACCGAAAATTTGTCATTCTACGGGCCGTCAAACGCTAAGTTCGCACAACCGTCTGCAAATAAGCTTTTGATCTCAGGTAATTAGAGTATATTCAAAACAACCTTTAACCCGTGTTTTTCATACCGGAGGGATCCATGTCCATTGCCCTGTCATTACATCTGCTCGCTGCTGTCGTCTGGGTTGGCGGCATGTTTTTCGCTTATGTCTGCTTAAGACCGGTTGCCGCGAATACCCTTGAGCCACCACTACGACTGGGGCTTTGGTGCGGGGTGTTTGAGCGCTTTTTCAAATGGGTCTGGCTCGCGGTAGCACTCTTGATTGTCAGCGGACATAGCATGATTGCCCTATACGGCGGGTTTTCTCAGATTGGCCCCCATGTCCATATCATGCTGGGTATCGGCTACCTGATGATTGCTGTTTTCGCCCACCTGTTTTTTGCGCCTTATAAACGCCTGAAACTGGCAGTGACAGAACAACGCTGGCCAGATGGCGCTGCCCAACTGACGCAAATACGAAAAATTGTCGGGTTTAATCTGGCTCTGGGCCTGATTACCGTGGTGGTGGCGTCCGGTGGGCGCTACCTGCTGTAATCAGTTCACAAAAAAGACCACATCAATTGTGGTCTTTTCAGGTATCGAACTGGCTTTTAAAGCCGCTTTCTATCACTTGCTCTGATCCTGGTTAATCAGATTACGGACTTTGAAAAACCCCCAAGTCATTGCTGCAGTCATTACAACAATCATCACAACACTGGGGACCAGTACTTCCAAGCTATAACTATCAATCATCATCCTGCCCTCACTCAACTTTTAATGTACTTGATAGTGCTAAGCGTACGCCGAACCCTGTTCAGCGACATTGATATAGCTCAACAAACACGCATGCATTTATTTGCATATAAGCGAAGCGGTTGCTTGCCAAAACCTGATTTATAACCCATACCTGATAGTAACGGCGGCGAAGCGATCGCTTCTGCTGGCGGATGATTTTGGCTCACCAAAGGAGTGTGCCCCATGCCTCATAAAATAAAATCATGGACCCCTGAGCAGTTAGAAAAAATGAACCAGTCAGGTTTTATGATTGATATGCTGGATACATTGAAATTTTCCCCCGAGATTCGGGACGATGACTCATCTATCGACAATCTGCTAGACATCTTGGCACGTGTTGAAACTGATGTCGGCCGCGCCGAATAAACGGCGACAATAAAAAAAGGGTATCGATGGATACCCTTTTTTTATTGTCTTCAGGCACTGATAACTACCGCTCAATCATCGCATCCCGAATTTTTCGATCAGTTTTGTATTGGCTGAGAGCGTACACTGACCAGATTGCTGCTGGAATCCAGCCGATCAGCGTTAACTGCAAAATCAGACAAATAATGCCGGCAAAAGGCCGACCGATAGTAAAAAACTGCAGCCAGGGAAGTAGCAGCGCCAATAATAACCGCATAGGTATCTCCTTATCAGGGTTCAATTCGTCCGGCGGACAACTCCTGCTCGGTTGCTTCACGTACCGCAACAACTTCCACATCAAAGCTGAGCACTTGTCCCGCAAATGGGTGATTACCATCCACTGTAACCTCATCGTCTTCAATCGCTACGACTGTCACATACTCAGGGTCACCCTCGGGGTTTTCCATCTGACAAAGCATACCCGTTTCCAGGTCACTGAATCCAGCAAATGAAGCACGATCAACAACATACACCTTATCTTCATCGCGGATACCATAACCCTGTTCAGGGGGTACCGTAATCTTGAACTGATCGCCAACTTTGCGGCCGGTCATAGCCTGCTCCAAGCCTGGAACAATATTGTTATGACCATGTAAGTATGGCAACGGCTCGCCGCCGCGCGATCCGTCAATCACCTCGTCCTGATCATTGATCAATGAATAATGGAACAGGACCACCTTGTTCTCTTCAACCTGCATGACCACTCTACTCCGCACAATCCGCTAACCCGTTAATCGCGCTAGTATAACGGCTCAGCCATTACCGGACGATGCTTTCGTTAAAGGATTATGCTCGCAAGCAGCTTATCAGCCATGCACCCAGTGCCTGAATTTCTTCCAAGCAGACTTCATGTTGCATCATATATTCATGCCATTGCGGGCTAAACCCCAATGACTCTAACTGGCTGCGACCTTCCTGGCCCAACGCCAGTGGCACAACCGGATCAGCCTTACCATGGGCAATCCAGATGGGTAATTCAGACTTGTCCGGGTAACTCTGCTGCAACAGCAAATCACTACTGCCTAAATACGTTGATAAGCCCGCTATACCGGCCAGTTGACGGCTATAGCTAAGACCTGTGTGATAGGCCACAGCGCCACCTTGGGAGAAACCGATCAATACGATTCGCTCCGCAGGGATCCCATTGGCAATCTGGGTATCAATCAGATCGGCAATTCGATTACTGGATGCCACCATACCTGACAGGTCAATCTTGCGACCGATATCCATCTCCAGAATATCGTACCAGGCGGGCATCACCATACCGTCATTGACCGTCACCGCCTGCATAGGGGCATGAGGAAATAAGAAGCGAACCGACAAATCGTCAGGCAGGTCAAGATAGGGCACAATAGGTTCAAAATCATGCCCACTTGCACCGAGTCCGTGTAACCAGATAACACACGCCTGCGCTGGCTGTTTTGGTTCAATAGTGACCAGAGTCTGTTCTGTTTCATTCATGGCTGTAACCTCTCAACCGACCACTCGCCATTTTTTTGCAAGCTATAACGAAAACGATCATGCAGGCGGTTTTCACGCCCCTGCCAGAATTCAAAACGTTCCGGGATCAGCTGATAGCCACCCCACAGTGACGGCCTTGGCACCTCACCATCCGGGTAGCACTCTTGCAGCCGTTTGACGGTTGTTTCCAATTCACCCCGACTGCCAATCGGATGGCTCTGGCTTGAGGCCGCGGCACTTAGACGACTACCCAGCGGGCGCTGCTGAAAATATTCATCGGCCATCTCATCAGACAGTTCCACGACCTGTCCCCTGATACGCACCTGGCGCTCCAGGCCATACCAGTAAAATAATAATTCCGCCTGAGGGTTTTCCCGTAACTGACGCCCTTTGTCACTGCGATAATCGGTATACCAGGCAAAGCCTTCCTCGCTGAAATGCTTCAGCAAAACAATGCGCGCAGCCGGCATGCCATCAGCATCCGCCGTCGCCAGCACCATAGAACTGGCATCATCCGGACTATAACGCAACGCCACATCCATCCAGCGAGAGAACTGGGTCACCGGATTATCAGTCAGGTCGGTACGACGCAGGCTGTCGCCAATGTACTCCCGCCGCGTCGCGCTTAAATCACCTTTCTCTTTCATGCTTGTATCTACTCTTTAAACGCAGTGTGTTGTACTTGCTCTAGGCGACCTCATCAGACATCTATCGAACACCGTCTTTCATAGCCTGCCGGAGCCCAGTGTGAACAGCCGTCCCAGAGTATAGCCATCACCGCAGGATTCCCAGCCTAATATCATTCCAGCTGCCTCACTTGGCGATCAGCATGACAAAGATCAAACCCGACCCAAGGGTCAATCAGACAGGCTGTCCGAATGCCAGACAACACACCTACCTAGCACCGCAGTAAAGGCGAAGTACTACCTGTTTCAGTCCAGCAAAAACCATGCGCAGCTAGAACAGTTGCATCAATCCTTGCGCCGTCTGCGCTTTTATAGTTCGATAATCAGATGTTTATTGGTGACCTGGTCCATATTTGATGCGTGTAATCTGTGTAATGATTGTTCTGTTACTCTTGGGTGGCTGTATGGATCCCAGTGCACGACCTTTCCAGCTGAAAAATTTGGCCAAGAGCGACATCGATATGGTGGCGGATGCCCATATCCGTCAGAGTAAACAGCTGGCTCGTGAATTGGCAATCAAACTCTACAAACGCAACCCCAGAGAACTGAAGAAAGTGCCCGGCATGACGTTGGAACGACGGCTTGACCAGTTGTTCCCGCCTACCCGGCTTGCAAACGGGTTTGATGAACTAGGCTATCGCGATGGCCGTGAGGCCGCTCCGCTGGCTTTTTCCGAACACTTTGACGGCGATCGGGTGTTTGCGTTTATGGCCAGCATTACCGGCATGCTACACCGGGCCTACAATGGTCAGAAGGAGGTGTTCTTGCTGGATGAACTGAACCAACAAAAGCTGTATAACTCGGCCCGTAATCTGGAAGCACTTGCCTGGCACCTCAACAATCGCCGCGGACCTGAGGGTCAGCTGTATCTGTTGAGCAACGGTATCAGCGCAGAAGGTGTCACCAACTACAGTTACGAACGCATTCTGAGCAAGTTAATCAGCTTGCAGGACATGATGGCCAACATTATCGCCGACAGCACCAACCGTACCATTACCAAGGTGGTGCACAGCGCTGCATCAATGACCTTATTACCGATCTGATCCTGGCGTTTCAGCCGCTCAGCAGTCACTTGCCCGATTGATACGAATATCGTGAATTTTGTGGTTATTATTCAAACATAACACCACATCAGCCCGCGGCGGCATATCTTGTAACATTTGCTGAGTAAGGCGCTCGTAATGCTGGATAAAGCGACGAATTTCTGTTTCATCCATAATTTTTAAATGCTGGGTCGGCTGCTGTGTGTCGTAGATATAACGCACACGTTCGGCCAGTTTTTTCTCCTGCAATGAACGCCATTCATAAACAGCATCCATGCTGGGGACTTTCAGCATAATCAGTATATCCAGCATCTCAAACAGCACCTGATAACGCCCCGCCAGCTGCTGATTAACATAATTACGCCAGACCCCTTCCGGATCCATGGTCGATTCCAGCTCATTAATCGGTTCATCAAGCTGACTAGCACGCTGCGGTAATGCGCCAACACACCAGCCTTCCAGCACAATCACATCCACCGGCCCAACCCACTCTTGCCAGACCGCTTCCTCACAACGTTCATCTGTGGATTTATCAAAAACCGGGATCTTCGTGATGCTCTCAGACCCACTCTGTTTCAGGGCCGTCAGCAACTCAATGCCTAACTCAACATCATGGGTTCCCGGCACCCCACGGGTTTGTAATAACGGGTGCAGTGAATCTGCCAGACGCTGACGCTCCTGTCGGGTTTTATACAAATCATCAATGGAAAAACCGACCACCTTCAGGCCGAAACCCTCAGTAAGAATTACCTCTAACAGGTTAAACAGAGTGGATTTACCCGCCCCCTGGGCACCATTAATGCCAATCACCAACGGGCCGCTTTGATCACGTTTCTGGCAAGCAAGCCAAGCGCCAAGTGGTACATAGATGGCTTCCAGCATTTCCACCAGACCAATATCTACCCGCAAGGACTCCAACGTAGACGCAAAGGCCTGCTCTACAGCGGATACGGCGTCTGCACGTTGATTTGCGGTAAAACAGAGCTGTTCTTTGGGCCAGTGGGTAATAACTGACATGCAGGTTTCCTCAGCGCAACGTAGCAGAATTGCCCTTCAATGCACTGTGTTGCCTGAGCCAGTGCTGGACGTGATAAATCTGTTCCGGTTCCATCAATGAAGGCGCATGTTCCAGCTCCGGCAATGACAACAGGCTTAATTGTGGATTGCTCTGCATTTGGCGCACAGTATTTTCCTGCAACACATCGGATCGTTCGCCCCAAATCAGCAGTTGCGGAATCGTCAGGTTTTGCCAGAGCGGCCAAAGATCCACATCCTGACCCGCATGAGCGCGGGTCGCATCAGCCAGTGCCGGATCATAATGCAGATGATACTGCCCCGCCGCTTCACGCACACCGCAACGCGCCAGATGCTGCCATTGGGTATCAGTAAGATGACGCAAAGCCGGGTAACGCTGCCGCAAAAATTGCTCTGCCTGTTTCAGGTCGGCAAACTGGAAGTCGCCCAGATAACCTGAAATACGCTGCAATGAGGCAGCCGGCACGAAGGGACCAATATCATTCATTACCAGCGTACGGATAGGTGAGTTAGGCAATGCCGCCAGGCACATGCCGATTAACCCTCCCATAGACGTGCCAAGCCAGTCCACTTCATCTACCCCAAGCCGGGCAATCAAAGTCGTCATATCCTGCACGTACTGGGCAAGATTGTAATGCTCAGGCCCTGGCAACCAGTCACTGTCGCCGCGACCCGCCACATCCGGACAGATAACTCGGTAATCTCGACACAGGGCCTGAGCCAGGTCATCAAAGTCACGGCTATTGCGTGCCAGACCATGCACACAGATCAGTACGCGTTCATTTTCTGCACTACCCCACTGCCGGTATACCATGCGGTGAAAACCGTTTTCATGTAAACATCGTACTGTTGCTGTGTGCATGATCGGACCCGCGCTGCCAAGATCTTAAGGTATTCAGTACGTTAGCACGGCCACAATAATTGTAAAGAAGTGCAATGTAAGCTGACCTGGCGCCAAGGTTTCCGCTACCATGACCAGAGCTTGGATTAGCTGACTTTTTCAGGAACAGAGTCTATGTCTCAACCCATTTTGCATCGCATCTCCGGCTCCCTGCGCTGGTTATTACCGCTGGTTATGCTGGCGGTGGCTGCTGCTGTGTTTATGCTGCTAACCACCAGCAAACCCCAGGCACCCTCCAAACCTGCTGAAGAAAAGGTCTGGAGTATCCAAACGGTGACCGCCGATCCCCGCCAACACCAGCCAGTACTAGAACTCTACGGGCAGGTTGAAACACCGCGCCTAACCACCCTGACTGCGGCCATTAACGCCTATGTGGAAACAGTAGAAACCGATGCCGGCCGATCCGCTGCCAGCGGCACCCGGCTCCTGCAGCTGGATACCCGGGATGCCACTCTGGTTCTGCAGCAGCGGGCGGCCGCTGTAATCCAGGCCCAGGCACAGCTGGATGCTGAACAGGTACGCTATGCCGCCGAGCAGCGATCCCTGAAAATCCAGCAAAATTTATTGCAGCTCAGTGCTCGCTCAGTCAAACGTTACGAAGATCTAGAAAAGCGCAAAGTGTCCAGTGTCGATCAATTAGACACCGCCCGCAGCGCCTACCAACAGCAAGCCCTGGCCCTGGCCTCACTGGAAGAATCCATTGCCGACCACCCCAATCGGATCAAGCAGTTACAAGCCCAGCTGGACAGTGCCGTGGCTTTGCGGGATGCCGCACAGCTCGACCTAGAGCGTACCCGTATCACTGCGCCTTATGATGCACGTATTGTCAGTGTCAGTGTCGCGCCGGGAGATCGGGTAAAAACCGGCGATCAACTCATCACCCTGTATAACCAAAACCGTCTGGAAGTGCGGGCGCAACTGCCTAACCGGATTCTGAGCATCCTCAGACAAGCAGGTACGGATCAGGCGATTGTTGCGCAAGCCTCACTGGATGGCCAAACCCTTGATCTGGAGCTGGACAGATTTGCCGCCACTGTAAATACGGGACAGGCCGGGATCGACAGCTTTTTTCGCTTCAGCGACAGCACACTGCCCTTAGAGGCAGGCCGCTCATTGTCGATGTACGTCGTGCTACCCCCGGTGGATAGCAGCATCGCACTGCCTGCCACCGCGCTGTATGGCCTGGACCGGGTGTACAAGGTGGTGGATCAACGCTTACAAGGGGTGAGCATCATTCGACTTGGCGATACGCGTATGCCAAATGGCGAACTTTATATTCTGGTACGTAGCACAGATATTCAGCCCGGCGACCAGATTCTCACCACACAGCTACCCAATGCTATCTCCGGTCTGAAAGTGAAAGAGATCAGCAACGATGGCTGAACACAGCGGCGGTTTCCAGCATATAGTTGCTACATTTACCCGCCACCGGGTAGCGGCCAACCTGCTAATGGTGCTGATGCTCATGGCCGGCTTTTTTGGCCTGAATCGCTTAAACACCCAGTTTTTTCCCAGCTTTGAACTGGATGTGATCACCATCAGTGTGCCCTGGAGCGGCGCGGCTGCAGAAGATGTCGAGACTTCAGTCATCCTGCCCATCGAAGAAGAACTGAAATCGCTGACCGGTATCGATACGGTCTATGCCACCGCACGTCAGGGAGCCGCTTCATTCCGATTAGAGCTGGACGAAGACAGCGATATCGATTTTCTGCTGGACGAAGTGAAACAAAAAGTCGCCAATGTACGCAGCGAGCTGCCCTCGGATATTGAAGAACCGCTGGTCCAGCGAGTCATTCGTTACGAGCAGGTCGCCAGCCTGATTATCAGCAGTCCTCAAGGCAGACTGGAAGAACTGAGACCCCTGGCATTGCGTTTTGAGCAGGAGCTACTGGCCCTGGGTATCAACAAGATCGACTTTGTTGGCATGCCGGATCAGCAGCTGAGCATCGAGCTCCACTCGGCCCAGCTACACGAACTGGGGCAAACCATGGCGCAGTTGGCAGACAATATCCAACAACGCAGCCTTGATCTGCCAGCAGGTACCGCTGCTCGCGGTGAAGGCTCTCGCCAGATCCGCAGCCTGAATCAGCAGCGCGATGCCGAAGGGTTTCGCCAACTCCCCGTGTATACCGACGGTCAGGGCCGGCTAATCCGGCTGGGTGATATTGCGGATATTCGTCTCAAGGAAAAAGACAACCAGGTAACCCTAAGCTATCAGGATGCACCGGCAGTGATGGTTCGCTTAAGACGTACTGAAAATCAGGATACTCTTAAGTCCGCCGCCACTCTGCAACAATGGTTGGAGACAACCCGCCCCAGCTTGCCAGACAGCATCAGCCTGATCACCTATGACGAGCGCTACCAGCCCCTGAAACAACGTATTGACCTGTTGTTGAAAAATGCCATGAGCGGGCTGGTCCTAGTCATTGCTATTCTATTTCTGTTTCTCAATGCCCGGGTGGCGCTCTGGGTCACGGTAGGTATTCCGATCTCGTTTATGGCCACGCTGGCGGTGCTCTATGCTATTGGTGGCACCATTAACATGATCAGTTTATTTGGCCTGATCATGGCACTGGGGATCATTGTCGATGATGCCATTGTTGTCGGTGAGGACACCCTGACCCATGTTCAGCGCGGCGAACCCGGCCTGCAAGCTGCCATCGGAGGGGCGCAACGCATGATGGCACCGGTATTCGCATCCTCCCTGACGACTATTGCCGCTTTCCTGCCACTGTTACTGGTGGGGGGCACCATTGGTAATATCCTGATTGATATTCCCACAGTGGTTATCTGCGTTATTCTGGCTTCCTTGGTGGAGTGTTTCCTGATCCTGCCTGGCCATCTGCATCACAGTATCCACCGCGCCACTGACCTGCACCCCTCCAAACTGCGCCTCAAGCTGGATGCCAGTTTCAACCATTTTCGCGACTACCATTTCCGCCGCTGGGTCGAGACGGCAATTAACCTGCGTTGGGCCACAATTGCCGGCTGCCTGGCGTTACTGATTATCGCCTTTGGCCTGGTCATGGGTGGCCGGGTCAAATTCTCATTTTTCCCGGCAGTAGAGCGTGACACTCTGACCGCCAATGTGCAGTTCAGCGCGGGCACCGACCGCGACACCGTAAGCACCTTCCTCAGTCATCTTGACCACACGCTGGCCGCCGCCGATCAGAGCCTGGGCGGAGGCAATGTCAAAGTAGCGTTTCAGCAACTGGGGAGCAATCAGGGGCCGCGCACCACATCCAGCAACAATAGCGGAGACGAGTTTGGTGCGCTGGTCGTTGAACTCACCCCCGGTGATCACCGGGCAGTTTCAACCCGAGCACTGAATCAGGCCTGGCGAGAGCGGATTATCCGACCAGCAGGGCTGGAGCAGTTCACCATCGATGTTGCAGTTAGTGGCCCTCAGGGCAAGCCGATCGAGATCAAGCTCAGCGGTACCGAAATCAGTGTGCTGAAACATGCCTCACTGGATGTACAGACGCTACTGAAAGGTTACGCAGGTTTATCCAATGTCGGCGATGATATGCCCTATGGTAAGGCACAATTGATCTACGAACTGACACCTGCCGGCAAAAGTGCCGGGCTTACCCTGGAGACGGTTGGTCGTCAGCTACGCGCGGCCTTTGATGGCATCAAAGTCCAGAGTTATTACCTGAACCGGGAAGAGATAGAAGTCCGGATTCAACTGCCTGAAGCCGAGCGGGATCGGCTGAGCCTGATCGAGCAACTCCCGATTATATTACCCAACGGCGAAACCACACCGCTGATCAATGTGGTAGATTTCCGCCCGCGGCAGGGCTTGGATACCCTGACCCGCATCAACGGCCAGCTATCCATTAACGTCAGTGCCGATCTGGATGAAGCCGTGGCCAATGCCGACCAGGTCATCGCCGATTTGCAATCCGGTAAGCTTGACCCGATTCTGAGTCAGTATGGCATCTCCGCCAGTTTTGAAGGCAAAAATAAAGACCAACGGGAAACCCTCGCAGATATGAAACTGGGCCTGATACTGGCACTGGCGCTGATTTTTATTATCCTGGCCTGGGTATTTGCATCTTACAGTTGGCCACTGGCCGTCATGATGGCGATACCGCTGGGCCTGACCGGCGCGATTTTTGGCCATTGGCTGATGGGAATGAGTCTGACGATTCTCTCGTTGTTTGGCTTATTCGGACTGTCTGGCATCGTGATCAACGACTCCATTGTCCTGATCACCTTCTATAAGCAGTTGCGCAATCAGGGCATGACCATTCAAGCCGCTATCGTCGCAGCGACCTGTCAACGTCTGCGGGCGGTGTTACTCACATCCTTAACCACCATTGCTGGCCTGAGTCCGATTTTGTTTGAGACCTCACTGCAGGCGCAATTCCTGATTCCGATGGCAACCTCGATCGTGTTTGGTCTAGCCTACGGCACAGTGCTGATTCTGTTTTTTGTACCCGCACTACTGACCATCATCGAAACCGCACGGGGCAGAAGTAAACAGCCCGCAACCGTTATGTCCGGCCAGATCAGATAAACCTGTGGTCAGAGACAAAGTCCTGCAATCGGGCTGAAGACACGGGGTCAGCACTGAGGATGCGTAAACCCAGGCGGCTGCGATCATTATCCAGTGCCTGACGATACATGGCTCGACAGTGGAAATGTACCGGCTGACCGGACAGGCCAAAATGCACCGTCAATTCCAGCGGCGTGCCATGCACAGCCGGACGCATCTCAACCAACTGGCCATTACCCTCCAGTTGCAAACCGTCGCGACTGATATTGGTGATGGTGACATAGGGCGAGGGGCCAAAAGCACACTCCGCCTCGGCCGGAATTTCACTGCCGATGCGCTGATCTATGCGACGTTCAATTCCCATAACCGACTCCTGCCCGCTTACTTGGGCATTACCGCACACCTTGACTGGCGGCGTAGTCATACATCCTTAAGCGTGGCTCAAAAACAGGACTTAATCCAATTTCACTAATCCGCTATACTTTCCGCCCTTCAACCGATCCAAATTGATGCACGTGGTAGCCAATCAGCATGAATCGTGAACTAAGTCTGTTACAACCCTATCCGTTTGAAAAACTGGGCGAACTCAAAGCGGGTATTAATCCGCCGGCCGACCTGCCGCATATCGCTCTGTCCATTGGTGAACCTAAACACGCCTCACCGGCATTTGTTGCCCAGACACTACTCGATAATATTAACTGTCTGGCCAATTACCCCACCACCAAAGGGCTGCCGGAATTAAGACAGACGATAGCCGACTGGTGCACCCGTCGTTTTCAACTGACCCCTGGCAGCCTGACAGCAGACGATAACGTACTGCCGGTAAACGGTACCCGCGAGGCGATTTTTGCATTCACCCAGGCCGCTATTAACCGGGAAGGCCAACCGCTGGTGGTATCACCCAACCCCTTTTATCAGATCTATGAAGGGGCGGCATATCTGGCCGGCGCAGAACCTTACTACCTGAACTGCCTGGCTGAGAACAACTTCGTGCCCGACTATGATGCGGTACCGGAAGCCGTCTGGCAGCGTTGTCAGTTATTGTTTCTCTGTTCACCGGGCAACCCTACCGGCGCAGTGACAGACCTGGCCACACTGAAACAGCTGATTGCCCTGTCTGATAAATACGATTTCATCATTGCCTCAGACGAATGCTATTCAGAAATTTACCTGCAACCGGATCAAAAACCCGTTGGCCTACTACAGGCCTGCGCGGAATTGGGTCGTGATGATTACCGTAACTGCATTGTCATGCATAGCTTGTCCAAGCGATCCAATCTGCCCGGTCTGCGCTCCGGATTCGTGGCCGGTGACGCCCGGCTACTGGCACCGTTTTTGGCGTATCGCACCTACCATGGTTGCTCCATGCCGATTCAGCACCAACTGGCATCCATCGCCGCCTGGAATGATGAAAACCATGTTGAGGAAAACCGCCGTTTTTACCGGGAGAAATTCAAAGCCGTGATCGACATTCTGTCTCCGGTAATGGATGTGCAATATCCCGATGCCAGCTTTTACCTATGGGCAAAAACACCGATTGCAGATGACATATTCGCACGCGATCTGTTTGCCACTCAGCATGTTACGGTACTACCCGGCCGTTACCTGTCCCGGGAAACCGAAGGCATCCTGCCAGGCGCCGGATACGTGCGTATGGCATTAGTTGCCACGCTGGATGAATGTGTCGAAGGGGCGCAGCGCATCCGCCGCTATGTAGAAAGTCTGACAGACACGGGAGCCTGAACATGGTCACACTGTATGGCATCCACAACTGCGACACAGTAAAGAAAGCCCGCCGATGGCTGGAACAACAGGATATTGAATACCGTTTCCACGATTTCAGAAAAGACGGTTTAGACGCAGCACTGCTTGGCCAGTGGTGCAACACCCTCGGCTGGGAAACACTGCTGAATAAACGCGGCACCACCTGGCGGCAGCAACCCGATGCGGTCAAGGATAACCTCAGTGCCGCAAACGTCGAAGCACTGCTGTTGACACATCCGGCAATGATTAAACGTCCGGTACTGGTGACAGATACCGGCGTAAAAGTGGGTTTCAAACCCGACGACTATGCAGCATCTCTGCTGTGAAGTGCGCACAAGAATAACTGAATTATTGACAATATCTGGAGAGAAACATGGCGAATTTTGCATTTGGTCTGGGTGTAGGGACTAAATCATCCTCTGGCACTCTGCTGGAAGTTTACTACCACGCCCCCTTGCTGAACGCTGACCAGGCTCTGGTTGATGCTGTAGCCGGTGTCGTTGATTATAAGGGCGGCAACCAGTGCGTCGAACTGAACAACGCTCAGCTAAAGGCCCTGGAAGCTGCGTTTCTATCCGTGGATGCTGAGGCGCAGGCCGAAATCATTGAAACCCTTAGCGGTACCTCACAGACCGTTCTGGTATGCCTGCTGGAAACCGATGCTGAGCCTGCCAGCACTGCCGAGGCTTACCTGAAACTGACTCTGCTGTCCCAGCGTCTGGTCAAACCGCATGGTATCAACCTGAGCGGCATTTTCGGCCTGCTACCTAACGTTGCCTGGACCGATGAAGGTGCTATTGCGCTGGAAGATCTGCCCAAACGTCAGCTTGCTGCGCGTGCCCAGGGACGCATTCTGGGAGTTAACTCTGTAGACAAATTCCCGAAAATGGCCGATTACGTGGTGCCGGCCGGCATTCGTATTGGCGATGCCACCCGTATTCGTCTGGGCGCGCATGTTGGTGAGGGCACTACTGTAATGCACGAAGGTTTCATCAACTTCAATGCCGGCACCATGGGTGTCAGCATGGTTGAAGGCCGTATTTCTGCAGGGGTCATCGTCGGTGACGGTTCTGACCTGGGCGGTGGCTGCTCTACCATGGGTACCCTGTCTGGTGGCAACAAAGAGATCATCTCTGTAGGTGAAAATTGTCTGATCGGTGCTAACGCAGGCCTGGGCTTGCCTCTGGGTGATCGCTGCACACTTGAAGCTGGCCTGTATGTCACTGCCGGTTCCAAAGTCACCCTGCTGGATGACCACGGCAAAACCGTCGGCACCATCAAAGCAGCTGACCTGGCAGGCAAACCAGATCTACTGTTCCGCCGTAACTCACAGTCCGGTCGCATTGAGGTGAAAACCAATAAAACCGCGATCGAGCTGAACAGCGAACTACACAAACACAACTAAGCCTACCGCCGCATAACACGGTTATGCGGCGTTATTACCTGCACTGAAAAGAAAGGAAACCGAGCATGTCACACCCCCATTCCGCCACCATTGAACTGGCCATGGAGCTGATCAATCGACGCTCGGTGACACCTGAAGATGCGGGTTGTCAGGAGTTGATGATCGAACGCCTGGAAGCCCTCGGTTTTAAAATCGAGCGGCTACCATTTGAAGAGGTCTCTAACTTTTGGGCTCGACGTGGCGATAGCGGCCCGCTGTTTTGTTTTGCCGGCCATACAGATGTAGTCCCCACCGGTCCGGAAAAGAACTGGCAGTACCCCCCATTTGAAGCCCTGATTGATCAAGGCATGCTGTGCGGCCGTGGCGCCGCTGATATGAAAGGCAGCCTAGCGGCTTTCATCACTGCTCTGGAGCGTTTTATTGCAAATCATCCTGAGCATGACGGGTCTATCGCTCTATTGATTACCAGTGATGAAGAAGGCCCCTGGGTCAATGGCACCGTGCGGGTGGTCGAACACCTTGAAGCCCGCAACGAAAAAATTACCTGGTGCGTCGTTGGCGAACCATCCAGCACCAGCCAAGTCGGTGATGTGATTAAGAATGGTCGCCGCGGCTCTCTCGGCGGCAAATTGGTTATTCACGGCGTACAGGGTCATGTCGCCTATCCACATCTGGTGAAAAATCCGATCCATATGGCCGCACCGGCGTTGGCCGAGTTATCCACTGAAATCTGGGATGATGGCAATGAGTTCTTCCCCCCCACCAGCTTTCAGATTTCCAACATCAATGCAGGTACGGGTGCCACCAATGTCGTGCCGGGTGATGTCGAGATACTGTTCAACTTCCGCTTTTCCACTGAGGTAACCGCGGATGAACTGAAAAACCGGGTACGCGACATCCTCGACAAACACCAGCTTGAGTGGGGTATTGACTGGACCCTGTCCGGTAACCCTTTCCTGACACCACGTGGTGATCTGGTAGATGCCTGTGAATCCGCCATTCGTGCTATCACCGGCCGGGAGACCGAGCTGTCCACCTCAGGTGGCACCTCCGACGGTCGCTTTATTGCCCCCACCGGGGCACAGGTTGTCGAGCTTGGCCCCATCAATGCCACCATTCATAAAGTGGATGAACGAGTGAGCTGTGAAAATCTGGATACGCTTTCCGGCCTGTATGAAAACATCCTGGCTCGCCTGCTGACCAAGGCCGGTTAACACCATGCAACTACAATGCCCTGTCTGCCAGGACCGGCTTTCGACACAACCAGGCCAACTGACCTGTGCTGCAGGACACAGCTTTGATGCTGCCCGGCAAGGCTATTACAACCTGCTGCTGGTGCAAAAAAAACGCAGTCGCGATCCCGGCGATAATCAGGCCATGGTGCAGGCACGGCGATTATTTCTTGACCGTGGTTACTATCAGCCCCTGTCCGACGCCATCAACCTGCTGACTGCCGACATTCTGGCTGACCAGCCAGAGCCACAGGTGCTGGATGTAGGCTGCGGTGAAGGTTATTACACCCAGCGATTGGCGCAATACTTTGCCACGGCCCAGCGACCACTCGCGTTGGCCGGGCTGGATATCTCCAAACATGCCATTAAAGCCGCCTGCCAGCGCAGTCGGGAGATTCAATGGCTGGTTGCCTCGGCGGTCGATATACCCATCGCACCCCACAGCCTTGATTTGGCATTGCTGCTGTTCAGCCGGATACTGCCTGATGCGTTGGCCCGCCCGCTAAAGCCTGGTGGTAATTTACTGGTTGCATGGCCGGGTGCCAATCACCTGCGACAACTGCGGGAACTGATCTATGACGAAGTACATGATTCCGTATTGGATGCGGCGTCCCTGTTAGAGTCCACCTTCGAAACCCGCGCCATCAACCCGGTACAAGCCGAGTTCACGCTACAGGGAAGCGAAGCAATTAGTGAGTTACTAGCCATGACCCCTCACGGCCAGCGCCTGAAACCTGAAGCCCGCCAACGCTTGATGGAGAGAGACACTTTGCAGCTGACGCTGGACGTTAACCTGGGCTGGTTCCAGCGCCGATGAAAGCGGCATTCTGGCGCCGCTGGCTCGAGCGCAGAGTCCATGACCCGCGGCGAAACTTAGCCTTACTCGGCATCGGCTTTGCACTATTTGCCTTAGGCATGGCGGCATTGGTTGTCGCAGAATTCATGCTGGCCAGTTCCCTCAGTCAAGAGCTAATGGCCCTGCTTGGCTTGATCATCGCGGCACTGGGCAGCATACTGGCCGCCACCGGTTACCTCAGCCTGAGTGTATTTCGCCTGCTGCATTTTGTGAGTAAAAAAGATGACCACTGACCGCCACCCCGATATCGAAATCTATATCAAGCATTGCTCACTCGAACAGATTGAAGCCTGGCTAAAAGCCCGCGCGGAGCAACTCACAACAGGTAAAACCCAGGGTACGATCTGTCATTACCAGGCAATATTTGCCGGTCAGTCAGTGCCTGTCATGGTAAACGAAAAAGTCGTAGGCAAAGCCTGGACCAGCGTATGGTTCGATGCTGATTGCACACCCTGGGCAACCGATCTGGATTGTGCCCAAGATGCCGCACAGGCACTCGCAACGCAGATTCGCTGTATCGCCAGCGGCTGGCAAGAGGGAGATGATCCTGACGAATGGTGGAAAGTAGAAAACGACGAAACCACCCAAATTCAGTGGCATACCAACTAGTCAGGCAGCTGCAATCCACGATTGCCGTGACTGCTCAACTTCAGCGGTCATTAGCTGTCCCGCCTGTAACATCGGCTCCTGCATGCCCTGAGTCAAATTGGCTGTCCGCATGACTGGCCGCTCACTGACTGCGCCAAGATAGCTGTTCAGATAAGCAAAATCACCACCAAACCCCTGATGCACTGCCTGATTAAATCGCTCGGCCACAGCCGGGCTGTAGATCTCATCCTGTACCGGATAATTCAGCGCCATTGGTGGCAGCGTAAACTCACCCTGCCCGGCGGTAGCGGTTTCGGGTCGCAGCATGGTTTGATTCGAAGCGATCAGACTAAGCAACATAAAGAAGCGCGCACCATTACCACTCTGTACGGCGGGGCCTAAATCGACAGTCAAGCCATCGATACGCTGCTCTATGAGTTCAGTTCTTATGGGCACTGCAGGATTCACTCAATCTGATCTGAGGCAGGAGTTGCACTGGTCACCAGATTATCGGCGGAGGACGCTCACTCTTTACCCGACAATACAGGCTGCACGACACCGCGCCGGGACAATTCACGGATTCTCCGGGTAGCTGATCGCATTAACATACCAGTAGGTTTCGCCTTTCGGGGTGCACACTAAGGCCTCATCCCCCACGGATTTTTTCAGCAGAGCACGGGCCATGGGTGAATCAATGGAGATATAGTCTTTACGATCAAAGATCTCGTCATAACCGACAATACGAAACCGCCGTGTATCTCCCGCCTCATTTTCAACTTCCACACAGGCACCAAAAAATACACGCCCTGCCTGCTCAGGGGCGTAATCAACGATTTTCAGGTGATCAAGGCACTTACGCAGGTAACGGATACGGCGATCAATCTCGCGCAGACGTTTCTTATTATACTGGTAATCCGCATTTTCACTGCGATCACCCAGACTGGCGGCCCAGGCAACCTTCTGGGTGGTGTCCGGTCGCTCTTTACGCCACAGATCATCCAGCTCTTGCCGTAACTGCTCATAACCGGCCCGGGTGATTAAATTGGTTTTCATGACCACTGACTCAGACCGAATCTGAAGGTAGGCCCTGCATCACATTACCCCGTTGAGGCGGCGTGAGAAAGGTACGACGAAGCAGGTCGGTACTGATAGGTTCCCATCGATTGCCGGGCAGCAACGACAGACAACGCGCCAGCAAGCAGTAACCAAAAACCAGTTGGACGGTGGTACCGAGCAATGGCAGCCAGAATAACCACTGGAACGGCTCCTGCCAGCAGACCACCAGCAACAGCAGATACACCATCCGTACCTGAACCGGAAATGCCAGCAGATCCTGTTCTTGATAGGTAAAATAGAATACCTGTACTACTGTCAGCGCCATCGCCAGCTTAAAACCAAGGCTATAACCGGCCACCCCAGCCCCCAGGCAGATAACCGTCAGTAACCAGAGCCACCAACTGGGTTGTTTATAATCCAGCATAAACATATTTCACACGCTCCCGAAAATTACGCCTGATCTGACCTCAGGGACCAACATCATGATCACCGCCAGTAATAGACCATTATAAAACGGGAATAGCTGTTAAACAGAAGGAACGCTAAAAAAAGCTGTGTCCGACCTTAAAGGCATAACGAAGAGAAGCCAGTCCTGCCCCTGACCACAGGTCTAGGACCAGGACCAACATCAAACTTACTGCGACGCCAGCTTCACCTCCAGTATCGACAATGCGGTAGGCGTTTCTATCACTGAAGCCAGCTGCAATCCCACCCGAGCGAACAGCTGCTCAAATTCGTCCCGGTCACGCTCCTGACCACCCCAGGTCAGCAAAAATGCTTCAAGATCTTTGGAGAAGTGCGGCACATTCCCGGCCGGTACAATGGCATCTATCACGAAAATCCGGCTGTCTGTTTTCATTGCCGCCTTGACGCTACTCAGAATTTTACAGCAATCATCATCATTCCAGTCATGCAGTATGCGTTTCAAGAAATATGCATCGGCGCCAGACGGTACTGCGTCAAAAAAACTGCCGCCGACTATAGCAAAACGCTCAGACTCTCTTGCTGTAGGGTTCACATCAGCCACGACATGCGGCTGATCAAATAGCAGACCGCTAATGTGTTTATGAGCCTCGAGCAATTCATCCAGAAAACCGCCCTGCCCACCCCCTACATCCACCACATTAACAGCTTGTTGCAACGGGCAAGACTCAGCGATCAATGGATTTTCCAATTCAGCATAGTTATGCATGGCACGGGAAAATTGTTCGCTTTCATGAGCATGTTCATCCAGGTACTCAAACACCCCTTTGCCAAACAGCTCAGTATAGGTATCTTCACCAGTCTGAATACTATGCTCCAAATGACCGTACGCTTCCCACATCGACTTCGTCACTAAGTGCGCAGCATCCCGCACCGAGTTATCTCCTGCCGTCGTGAGCACATCGGATAATGGCGTTGGCACAAACACCCCTTTCTCCGTTTCAGCAAAAATCTGATAGGACGCCAGCAGCCGCATCAGGCGATACAGCCGATCTTGGTTCAGGTTAGTGCTGGCAGCTATGTTATTTACCGAGGTACCGCCTGCCGTCACATGATCGGCAATTCCCAGTTTAGCCGCCACATGGATGGCACGAGAAATGGCAAAACCCCAGTAAAGTTCATTGATTCGATGGATCGGATTAACATCTGATAGGGACATGGGTATTTTATGCCAGCGTCGGCATACTCCGTTGCTTTTTATTATAGGTATTATATCTTTAGCAACCCATGTGCCACGTATGTAACTCATTGTTCTATAATAACTATATAATTAGCAGCCACAATATTCGAGCATTCTGCGCCAACTCGGGCGACACACTGTTTCAGCCAAATAAACTTAAGTACGACGGTAAAACTGGCCAAAAAAGCCTGACACAGTTCATTTCGCAAACAGGTCACATAGCTTTACCGCAGGCTACGTCATATACTGGCTTTAGCGTGTCCGCTGTTTCCTGAATCCACGCTTGTGGACATTTCGCTGACATGGTCAGATCAAAAACACCTACCCGCTCTAGACTGGATGCCTGTAAAACGGCTGTTTAGCCTATTTTGCATGACTCAAACAGTAAGGTTCGGTATGAAACGCTTTCGCATTCTCCATCAGACCCATTACTACTTTACTCAGGATGTGCAACTTGGCCCACATACCCTGCGCCTGCGCCCTCGTGAAGGCCCTGAACTCAGAATTGAAACCTCTTCTCTGACGATCCAGCCAACGGCAGTACTGCGCTGGCACCGGGATGCCGAAGAAAATGCCGTTGCTTCGGCCAGTTTCAGCACTCCGTCAAACCAGTTACTGATCGAAAGCGATACCACCATCCAGCAATACAACCAAGCACCCTATGATTTCCTGGTGTCAGACTATGCCGAACAGTATCCTTTTCAGTACTCAGAAGAAGACCGGGTTATGCTGGCACCCTATATGTACCAGCGCCCTCAGACCAAGGATGATCCACTGAGTCAGTGGTTAGCGGACATCTGCCACAGCAGCGAAAATATTCAGTCATACACCCTGCTAAAGCGGCTGAATGAAAAAACCCATAAAACGCTGAAGTATCAAATGCGTGAAGAGCCTGGAGTGCAATCTGCCAATGAATCGCTTGCGCTGAGAAGTGGTTCGTGCCGAGATCTGGCACAGTTGTTTATTGAAGCCACACGGCATTTGGGGTTTGCTGCGCGCTTTGTCACAGGATATATCTATTCACCGGGATCCGCCCTGGCCGGCTCGACACACGCCTGGGCGGAGGTTTTTCTGCCCGGTGCGGGCTGGAAAGGATTTGATCCCACTACCGGTTTCTTAGTGGGTTCAGATCATATTGCGGTAGCCGTCGCGCGATTACCTGTATCCGTCCCCCCGGTATCTGGCAGCTATATCGGCCCCCCGGATTCACGCATGGAAGTGGCGGTCTGGGTCACCGAACTCACAGAAGCCCCGGACGAAGCAGAGTAAAGCGGGCCTTACCTGAAAACTCAACGCTGAATCAAGTCCACCTGTACTTCACTGGCAACAGGGTAGACCGATGGACCAAACTGGTTATACACCGCAACATCCGCGGCATCCCGGCCGTAGCCAAGCGCAACATAACCACCACGGACGACACTTTGTGTGGCATCAAATGTGTACCAGCGACCGGCCACATAGGCCTCAAACCAAGCATGTAATTCCATGGGTTGCAAACCATACAGGTACCCCACCACCAACCGCGCTGGAATACTCAGGCTACGGCAGAGCGCAATCCCCAGATGGGCCAGGTCGCGGCACACGCCATATTGTCTGAGATTGACCTCAACCGCTGACACCGGCACATCACTGCTGCCAGGTTCAAACCGGATAGCACTGCGCAACCAGTTTTCGATTGCAGCAACCTGATCATAACCCGGCAAATAGCCAGCAGTGATCTCTGTGGCCATCTCACCAAACTGTTCCGCCTCGCAGTAACGACTGGGTAAGAGGTAACCAAGCACAGCATCGGGCAGGTCCTGAATCTCCACAAAAGGCGCACCAAAGCCTTGGTCGATATGATCGGATGTCATCACTTCAGCGGTGGTATGCACGGAAAATTTTCCTGGCGGGGCAACCAGACGCTGACAAAGATTGCCATACTGGTCAGTGAACTCAAACACATTCACACTAGGTACCAAGCGATACTCTTCCAGTGCCACCCATTGTTGAGCACCACTGCGCGGACGCAGCATGAGGATAAAAGGTGTTGGTACGACAATATCGAACCAGAAACCGCAGCTGGTACGTAACCACATCATCTTGATCCTTCAATGGTGTTGTAAGCACTACGATACAGCAGCGCATCATGCAGGATTATCAGCGGCGGTTGCGTACGCGCTAGCTGACAAAGTTACAACATGTAACTCCCACTTTAGTTAACGTTACGCGATAAAGCACAGGATGTCATAGATGCGGGCGGTTATTTCGCACCCGCATCAAAAAATAGATTTACGGCGTTCCGGCCAACAGGCCTTATACTTTGCATAGACATAGCACTGTCAGGCCTGAATGGCGCTGAACAAACCGAACCATCAGTCAGGGATTACCATCATGGCATCACGCACCGGAGCACCCCTGTCCTGCTCATCTGAGGCTGCAGCGCAACATTATGCAAAGGGCATTGACCTGATTCTTGGCTCTGAAACCGGTGCCGCTGAGCAGTTAGACCAGGCCCTGGCGTTGGACGAACAGTTTGCACTGGCCGCTGCCGCACGTTACCTGCTGGCAAAAGACAGTCAGGATCCTGCCGCTGCCAGTTATAGAGTACGCGCCACCGAATCAGTCAAAAACGCCAGTGCTTGGGAACAACAACATATTTCAGCCCTGTTCGGCCTTATTGAAGCGCCCTACGCGAATCTGGCGCAAACCGAAGCCTATCTAAAGACAGCCCCCTGCGACCTTCTGGTTATGTCGCAACTCTGCGGCTACCTGATTTTTTACGGCGGCCCCAGCAAAATTGAACGCGTTCTCAATCTACTGGAAACGGCCTACCCCCACCTGAAAGAGGATTGGGCGTATCTATCACGGCTAGGCTTTGCCGCCAGCGAAGCCGGCGATTACCACCGGGGACGGATGCTGATTGAGCAAGCCCTGGCCATTAGGCCTCAAGCACTCTACTCCATCCACGGACTTGCACATGTGCTGCATGATATGAATTCACCAGAGGAATCTGCCCAACAACTGATCAACTGGCTAACGGCGCATGAAGCCACTGCACGTGCCGGACAGATGTATGGGCATGTCCAATGGCATCTGGCGTTGGCAGAGTGGCAATTAGGTCAGCGTGATACTGCTTTAGCACGTTATCACCGCTATTGTGCGCCAAACACCACCACCTGCGGTCCGGTGCTGACGCTGGCTGATTGCGGTGGTTTCTTATTGCGTGAGTTTCTTGCTACCGGTGAGACAACAGCCCTACCAGCAGAGGTGTCAGAACATATGAAAAAGTTCGAGGCAATGCTGGCCCACCCTTTTATCGCTCTGCATATCGGCGGCCTATATGCCTCGGCCGGAGACACCGACGGGCTGGAGCGATGTACTGAAACGGTAGCAACTGCAGACGCAGATAATAACCGCGACATTGCGCTCACCCTGCTCAGCGCACTGACCAATTTTGTCCGACAGGAATACCAGGCCACGGTTAACCAGCTGAACACTATAAGTCCAGCCCAAAGAGTAGGTGTCGGCGGCAGCCGTGTAGAGAGAATCTTAATAGACCTGTTGGAACAGCGAGCTCAAGCACTCGCCTGAGTTAAAAGGCACGTGAATGACAGACCGGCAAGACCGAGAAGTGCAATTTTGGTGTCACATAGCTACAGCAACAACCATAAATACTGTCTGACAAATCACTAGATGCGTGCATTAAGCACCGTTGACGCGGGCTCCCCGGAAAAGTAATGAAAGCAACCCTTCCCAGCATACTTGGATCTATACATGGCAGTATCCGCCGCACGCAACAGATCGGAGGAAGTCAGGTTCTCACCGGGAAAAACAGCAATACCAACACTGGCTGAAAGATTGAATAGCTGATTGTCGATGGCAAATGGTTCATTCAAGGCGAGAATAATCTTCTCAGCGATTTTACCCGCAACCTCTTTATAGGAAAGTTCAGCCGCAACGACAATGAACTCATCACCACCAAACCGGGCAACCAGGTCATACTCCCGTACAGCCTTACGGATACGCCTCCCCGCCTCAACCAGAACCTGATCCCCTGCCTCATGACCAAGACTGTCATTCACGTTTTTAAAATTATCCAGGTCAATAAATAAACAGGCGAATGGCTGTTGGCTACGTTTAGATTTTGCAATCTCTTTATCCAACCTTGCACACAAATAGTTCCGGTTAGGCAAATTAGTGAGCGGGTCATACAGTGCTAGTTTTTCAACGGCGTCCTTTTGCGCCTTCAACAGCAGGTTGGCCTGGCCCAACTCGCCGATCAACTCAGCCAACTGACGCAAGAAAGCCATCATCAATTTGACTTTTTCCTCGGAAAACACCGGCATATCATCAATCGCATGTAAGTACAACGCTTCATCAAAACCGACTTCGCCGGCTTGGCGGCGAAACCTTTTACGGTCCGGCGTTTCAAAAAAGAACTGGCCGGTAAAAAAATTGGCGATGTGATGGCCCTGAACTTTGATTGGCACTGCCACATCCACCAGACCATTCTTACAACAGTAAACGTTATATTCCTGACCAGCCTTAAGATGACTGGCCAAGGTCGTATCACTCTCCAAACAACGCGCAGCCGTTACCGGGTTTACCCGATGAAACTTAGTACAGGCGACCTTCCAGCCGGCAGCAACCAATACCTCACCCTTCAGATCCAATATGGCTGTAGTAACGCCATATAGATCTGAAAAACTGCTGCACAGACTTTGCAGGTGTGCAACGTCTGCTATTTCATTCAGTTTTACGGCCACGGGTCGATCCAATATCCATCAGGTAAAGTTACGTGCGCAAGGCTCCAAACGTCTCTAGATACCAATTAACCATAATATAAGAATGGTTATTCGGGAAATTTTTGCGGCACTTTTTGCTGATGTTTTTGTGCCTGCAGGCACGCCAGGTACTTCGCACGATAGCTGTTATAAGCTCCTAGACTCACCCAATGACTAAGGCTCTAATTTGTAAGGTGTTATTCAAACCTATAAGGTGAAAAACAAGCGACAGACAGCTGCACGTCTGTTGAACAACCAGCAAACACGCTATTAGAGGGAAACCGCCAAAGGCACCAGAAAGAGCGTGGTGACGCAGACGGGCCTATTTACCGGCTTGCACACAGCTAGAGGAATCATATCTTTCCTAGATTAGTCAGTGAGTTATCAGCTATCCTTGAAAAAAGTTGATGTATTTATAACCAGGAAAAACCGTGTCTCAGCCCATCGAAAACGCAGATGAAAAAATACTGACTGCCAATGACCTGGCTGTAGGGTTTGTATTACCTTGGGATTTATATAGTCACAAAGGCTCAATGCTACTTTCCCGTAACCGAGAAATTAAAAGCCAGCAGCAAATTGATCAGCTGATCTCTTACGGTGCCAGATGTTATATACAAGGTGCAGAAAAAGCACAAAGTCCCTCATCGGGCAGCAATGAAGTTGCAAGCACGCCAAAAATACAGGCAGAACCCCCGGTAAGTTTTCTTATTATCAAACAACTGACCAAGCAGCTAGAAATTGCTTTTTCATTGCTGGACGATGAAACCGACCGTACTTTTGCGAATAAAATCCTCCGCGTTGCCTTAGATATTCAAACTGCTTGTGATGAAAACTCCGATGCGATGGTGGGCAGTATCCAGCTAATGCAGGATGCACCTCATAGTATTGAGCACCCATTACATAATGCAATCCTGTGTGAAGTCTCCTATCGACGCATGGGTAAAGGACCGCTTGAGCGTTTATTGGTTGTTGCCGCTGCACTGACATGCGATTTAGGAATGCAATCCATCAAAGATCTAGTGCATCAGCAATCTGAGCCTCTGACGCCTGAACAGAGAGAAGTGATCGATAACCACCCTTACAGATCCCGTGAAATACTCGAAGCCAAGGGAGTTACCGAACTAAGCTGGCTGGATGCAGTTCAACAACACCATGAGCGAATTGATGGTAGTGGTTACCCTGAGGGAATTAGCGGTGAAAACCTGATCACCGAAGCTAAATTAATAGCAATTACCGATAACTATACTGCGATGATCAGGCCACGTGCTTACCGTGAGCGCATATTGCACAAGGAAGCGCTGCGACAAATGCTGCAACAGAGAGGCAGTGCTATTGATAGTGAGCTGGTACGTTTGTTTATTAACAGTATCGGTATCTACTCACCGGGCAGTATGGTCAAGATGAAAAGCGGTGAGATAGGCATTGTCACAGCGCTGACCCCAAAAATGGACGAACCTGAAGTACTGATTATTACTGATGCAACAGAGAACCCTATTGAGACTCCAAAACGTGTCACAGCAGATAAAGAAGAATTTGTTATCAGTAGTATGCTGTGCTCCCAAAAACATAAAGCGTTGCTTGAAAACCTGGGCACAATCTGGCCAATGCGGCACCCTCTGGCGCTGCAATCAGAATATGTATACTGATAAAAAATGATCAGCGGCACAGTGAGTTGCATAAGCAGTAAACCCGCTTTCCGATAACAGGCACCATGAACACTTTGCCAAAAAGCTGCCTCTGATTCTTCTACACTGAAGCCATGTGACATACTGTAATTGAGGCACAAAAAAACCACCCTACGGTGGCCTGAAAAGTGGTGGGTCGTATAGGATGACTTGCGCCCTGCGGGCCAGCGTCGCGAACTCCGCTGTTGTCTCACCATAAACGCCTCGACTCGAACCTCCCTGCGGGTACGGTTCTCACCCTATACTCCTGAAGCCATGTGCCATACTGTAATTGAGGCACAAAAAAACCACCCTACGGTGGCCTGAAAA
>NZ_JBLYIF020000003.1:267261-267629 GCF_048548695.2 Pontibacter sp. JAM-7 | reverse complement strand
AAAAGTGGTGGGTCGTATAGGATGACTTGCGCCCTGCGGGCCAGCGTCGCGAACTCCGCTGTTGTCTCACCATAAACGCCTCGACTCGAACCTCCCTGCGGGTACGGTTCTCACCCTATACTCCTGAAGCCATGTGCCATACTGTAATTGAGGCACAAAAAAACCACCCTACGGTGGCCTGAAAAAGTGGTGGGTCGTATAGGATTCGAACCTATGACCAATTGGTTAAAAGCCAACTGCTCTACCGACTGAGCTAACGACCCATCAGAGTTCACGAATGTCTCGTGCAAGAAGTGGTGGGTCGTATAGGATTCGAACCTATGACCAATTGGTTAAAAGCCAACTGCTCTACCGACTGAGCTAACGAC
>NZ_JBLYIF020000003.1:230017-267161 GCF_048548695.2 Pontibacter sp. JAM-7 | reverse complement strand
CCACTTTAAGTGGCTCCCCGAGCTGGACTCGAACCAGCGACCAATAGATTAACAGTCTACTGCTCTACCAACTGAGCTATCGGGGAACTGCTTGTTTCATCCTTGGCTTTAATGGCGGAGGGACAGGGATTCGAACCCTGGGGCCCTCTCGGACCGCTGGTTTTCAAGACCAGTGCTTTCGACCACTCAGCCATCCCTCCGCAACAAAGGATGGGCGCGTATGTTACCCGAATGAGCTTGAGTGTCAACTGATTAGGAAGGGTTTTTAAGAAAAATCGGCAGCACCTTTGCAGCACTGTTTCCCTTGCAGCCTTGATCCAGAAAACAGCCTAAAATTCAACATCTTTCAGCGGTTAAAAAACAATCAAACCGTGGATAACAAGCACTTAAAAAGCGTTCTCATCCATTGCCATCAGGGTATCCGAACCCGCTTCAATAGCACGACGCAATACGCCCGTTCTGGGCAACAGCTGTTCGGCAAAAAAACGGCTGCATAACCGTTTGCTGTGCAGGAATGCAGGATCCTCGGCCTGCATTCTAGTGTCATCCAGTGTCAACACAGCTGAGCGGGTCATTAACCAACCACCACACAGATAACCCAACAGCATCATCAAATGATGACTGACCGCACCCGCGGCATGCGGATCACTGGGCGCATGTTGCGCCAACCAGATCAGTGACTGTTGTGCATCCTGCAACGCCTGCTGCATGGCTGCCACCTCGGTAGGCAGCTGTTTGGAATCAACCTGCTGCAGGTCGTGATGAATCTCCGCCATCAGGGCTTTTACTGAGGCACCCTGGTCCAGCAGGATTTTCCTGCCCACCAGGTCCAGTGCCTGAATACCACTGGTACCTTCATATATCGTCAGAATTCGCGCATCCCTGAAATGCTGGGCAATGCCGGTTTCCTCGATATACCCCATGCCACCATGCACCTGCAAAGCCAGCGATGTCAGCTCCTGCGCCATTTCAGTCAGCCAGCCTTTGATAATGGGAGTATACAGATCCGAACGAGCCTGGTGCTGCGCCCGACTGGCAGCATCCTGAGCCAGTTCACCCCGGTCAGTTTCTGCTCTGGCCACGTAAGCCAGTGCTCGCATTGCTTGCAAGCTGGCTTTGATATGCAACAGCATCCGGCGTACATCAGGATGATGAGTAATCGTTACCCGACTGCCATCGTCCAGCGTGCCCTGCACACGTTCTTTGGCATAAGCCACTGCTTGCTGGTAAGCCCGCTCTGCAATAGCCAGACCTTGTAGCCCAACCGCCTGACGGGCATCATTCATCATAGTGAACATATATTTCAGACCGGCATGAGGTTCACCAATCAGATAACCGACAGCCCCCTCCTGATCGCCATACTGCATGACACAGGTAGGGCTACCATGAATACCCAACTTATGTTCCAGCGCCAGCACCTGCACGTTATTGGACCCACTGGCCAGCTGGTCGCCCTGTGGCAGGTATTTGGGTACCAGCAGCATAGAGATCCCTTTTACCCCCGGTGGAGCATCCGGCAAACGCGCCAACACCAGATGCAGAATATTTTCCGCCATTTGATGGTCACCCCAGGTGATAAATATTTTCTGACCAAATACGCGATAATGATCACCCTCAGGTATCGCTCTGGTTTTTATCGCAGCCAGGTCCGTACCAGCATCGGCTTCAGTCAGATTCATGGTGCCGGTCCACTCGCCACTGACCAGTTTCGGCAAGTACTGCTGCTGCATATCTTCAGAGGCATGCTGTAACAGCGCAGAGACCGCCCCCTGAGCCAACAACGGGCAGAGCGCCCAGGACAAGTTGGCAGACTGCCACACTTCATTCACCGCAACCGCCAACGCATGGGGCAAACCCTGGCCGCCAAAGGACTCAGGCGCAGCCATAGCCGCCCAGCCACTGTCGACATACTGCTGATAAGCTTCCGCAAAACCCGGTGTCTGCTGCACCTGCCCCTGGACCAATGTGGCCGGTTGCTGATCGCCCTGCTGATTCAACGGGGCCAACACATCCTGGCCCAGTTTGGCGGCTTCCTGCAGCACGCTGGCCGCCAGACCCTCGGCCATCTCCCCAAGCCCTGCCTGTTTGCAGATCAATTCCACATCAACCAGATGGTGCAAGACAAAAAGTGCATCCTGTTCGGGAAAACGATAATCACTCATGGCACACGCTCCAAAGGCACTTTAATTAAGCCTTACTCAGTGCCGCGCGGCGGCCAATGGCAATATCGACCAAGATTGCTGACAAAACCGGCCAAGATTGCGGTTTTACTTTCTTCCTTGCGGTGCGGCAGGGATAATAGGCAAACAGGGCAGATATGCGCCCATAAAGGTTTAAACAGGATATTTGCATGGCATCACTGGGTCGATTCAACACATTACGGGTGAGCAAAGTTAAGGACTTTGGCGTCTATCTGAAAGCGGGTGAACTTGGCGAAATACTGCTGCCCAGAAGTCAGTGCCCGGATAACCTGGATATTGGCGATAGTGTGCGGGTATTTGTTTATCTCGACAGTGATGACTACCTCATTGCCACCACTCAGCGACCACTGGCCTGTGTTGGCGACTTTGCCATGCTGCGTGTGGCAGAGGTCAACGATACCGGCGCATTTATGGACTGGGGTCTCTCCAAGCAGCTACTGGTACCCTATAGCGAGCAGAAACCCCGGCCACTGACCGTTGGTAAGCGTTACCTGGTACATCTGTATATAGATTCTGCCAGTGAGCGCATTGTCGGTACCACTAAAATTGACCGTTTCATCGACAAAACCCCGGTTGACTACAAGGTAGGTGATGCGGTGGATCTGGTGATCGCGAACCGCACCGAATTGGGTCAAAAAGCCATAATCAACCAGCAGCACTGGGGGTTGATATTTCACAGCGACATGCTGCAAACCCTATAC
The DNA here is from genome assembly GCF_048548695.2 of Pontibacter sp. JAM-7. Taxonomy (NCBI): domain Bacteria; kingdom Pseudomonadati; phylum Bacteroidota; class Cytophagia; order Cytophagales; family Hymenobacteraceae; genus Pontibacter; species Pontibacter sp. JAM-7. The sequence continues at coordinate 264,259 of NZ_JBLYIF020000003.1, read as the reverse complement.
CCCGGGCAACGTACCCAGGGCTATATCAAAGAGCTACGGGATGACGGCAAGATCAATCTGAGCCTGCAAAAACCGGGTTACAGTCGGGTAGTGGATACCACTGAGAAAATCCTCGAAATGCTTGAAGAACAAGAGGGCTATCTGCCGGTACACGACAAGTCATCACCAGAAACCCTGTTCCAACTATTTGGCATCAGTAAAAAAGCCTTCAAAATGGCTGTAGGAGCACTGCTAAAGCAGGGCAAAATCGAGTTGTGCCAGGGAGGCATCAGGCTGCGGGATCAGGACTGACCAGGCGATAAACGTCGCTCAAGCACCCGTGCAATGACTGTCATCACCACTCCACCCAGTAACACGAACGCTCCGCCCACTGTCCATGGCCGGATGACCGATTGGCCCGGTTCGAGCATAAATGCCAACAGAAATAAGGGCTGTGCCAGCAAAATCAGACTGGAACCCCAGGCCTGGCACTTTCTGCCCACTACATCTCGACAGACCTGCCAGTAAAAGCCCAATAACAGATTCATGCTACCCACCATAAACAGGTAAAGATGAGATGCCCGATACATCATGCGTTCACTGTCGAGTGTGCCATCAAATGGCGGTAGAATTACCCGCAAGTAGGCACCACTTGCCAGAAACAGCAACACCATCAACGCACCGGAAAAACCATGTAATTTTTGCATAGGTTGACCACCATTTTGTTGCATCAAAAAAACGGCCGCACCCCTGCGCCCGTATAGTGCATCAAAAATTGGCGCACCACTGTTCGAGCTCGTCAGCACCGCCAATAAGCTTGCCATCAATAAAAACCTGTGGTGTGGTGCCCTGCCCAGAAATCGCCTGCAAGCTGCTAAAACTGACGCCATCGCGACCCAGTACCACCTCTTCGAACTTCATGCCTTTACTCAGTAACAACTGTTTTGCCCGGGTACAGTGGCCACAGCCAGGTTTGCTCAACATAGTCACCCGTGCCGGCAATGGCGCCTGCGGGTTAATATGATGCAGCATAGTATCGGCATCAGACACCAAAAACGGATCGCCCGGCAACTCCGCTTCGATAAACATTTTCTCAATCACGCCATCTCGCACCAGCATAGAGTAACGCCAGCTCCGCTTGCCAAGTCCGAGTTGCGCTTTATCCACCAGCATGCCCATACCAGCAGAAAAATCACCATTACCGTCAGGGATCATACGGATATGCTCAGCTTTCTGATCATCTGCCCAGGCATTCATGACAAAAGCATCATTGACGGAAAGACAGATAATCTCATCTACTCCGTTCGCTTTGAGGACAGGTGCCAGTTCATTATAACGGGGCAAGTGGGTGCTGGAGCAGGTCGGCGTGAAAGCCCCAGGCAGTGCAAACAACACAACATTTTTGCCTGTGAAGAGATCATCGGTACTGATGATCAACCCAGTTATTACCTTCACGGATATGAAAAATTACCTGTGGTACGGATTGGCCTTCGCGATTCGCTAACATGCATCTGTCTCCTGTCACATAGAGGTCTGGGGAATGACCTCGCTATCAATACGAGACAGAAGCGTAACGGGAATATCCTGATAATTAAAATAAAACAAACGAAGCTATTTAATAGTCAAAAACTATATAAATTAAGTGATGCTGGCGATATGTACGTTCTGCCGCGAGCGACAAAAATCGACAAATTCATCCAGTGGCATCGGTCGGCCCAAGAGATACCCTTGCATGTAATCACACCCAAGCGCGGTTAACAGCGCCTGTTGCTGCATGGTTTCGACCCCTTCTGCCACCACAGCAATACCCAGCGTCTGGCCCATCTTAATAATGACTTCAGTGAGGGTGCGCAGCTGTGGATCTTGCAATATGCCGGATACGAAGCTGCGGTCAATTTTAAGGAAATCCATCGGATAATCCCGTAGGTAACTCAAGGATGAATAACCAGTACCAAAGTCATCTATCGCGATAGCTACCCCTTTATTTCGCAGATTACCGATAATTTCACGTTGCAGCTGCTTATCATCCATGAGCAGAGATTCGGTAATTTCAAAAATAAGATCGCCATTGTTCATCCGGTTTTTTTCCAGCAGATCAAGCCAGTGCTGCTCGCAATCCCGACCATAAAATTCCGCCGGGGAGCGGTTGACTGAGATACTGACTCCGACCCCTTGTTCCTGCAAAATCTGATAGTGCTGACAAACCTGTTCCAACACCCAATCACCCAGATTTCGGATCGCACCGGTTTGCTCGGCCACGGGAATAAATTCTGCGGGAGAGATAAAGCCTTTCTCCGGGTGATGCCAACGCACCAGCGCTTCACACTTCTGCACATTCCCCGATCTCAGATGCTGAATCGGTTGGTAATAAAGCTCAAACTGATCAGTACGGATACCTTCCAGGATTTCATTGTGCAGTTGGAGATGTCGGCTGACTTCCAGGCTTATCTCTTCGTTAAAGAAAGCAATCCTGCTCCGCCCGGCACGTTTAGCCTCATCTTTGGCACGGTTAGCGTTCAGCATCAAGGTCTCTTCATTGTCACCATCCAGTGGGAACATGGAGATACCCAGGCAGACAGTGATGGAGAACTGCTGATCATCCATATCAAAGGGTTCCATCAACTCATGCTGCAGATTCTCTGCCAGACTTTCCGCCTGAGCTGGCGTGTCAATATCCCGCAAGACCATAATGAATTCATCACCACCAACCCTTGCGACCAGGTCATCTGCTCTGACATTGCGACTCATACGACGGGAAAAACTCCGTAACAGGCGGTCACCCATGGTATGACCCCAGTTGTCATTCACCTCATGAAAGAAATCCAAGTCGATTAAGAAAACTGCAAATCCAGAATTTTGCTTACGGTGCTCTTCCAGCAGCTTAGTAAAACGGATATTGAAATAACGGCGGTTCGGCAGGCCAGTAAGGCCATCAAAATTAGCCCAAAAACTGGCATTTTCTACCGCCCGTAAGCGTTCCCGATAATTGGCACTGATCAAGTAAGCCGAGACCCCGGCAAGCAGGCTCAACAGTCCCGCAATCAACCACCAATAATGCGTTTTCTGCTGAGCCAGAACCCAGCCTTCACGGGGTACAGCCGCCAATTGCCAGCGCTCATTCGGCAACACCACATCCACAGTTGCGGCTTCAGGGGTGAAGGTAGCTGCATCACCCAGCATAATATCGGCAGACTGGTTATCCTGTTGACGATGACGCAGGGCAACATTCATCCCCCATAAATAGGTGTCTAATCCGGCCGCTTCCAACAATGTTTCAACGTTCAGCACTACTGCTACGACACCCCAGAGCTGAGACTTATTGTCTCCAGAATAGACTGGAATTCGACCGATAAATTTACGCCCGCCCTGTACCAGGTTAATTGGCCCGGTCAGGGTAATATCATCAATATAAATTGACTCCATGACCCCTTTCAGCTGCTCTGGCTGAGTACGATAATCCAAGCCAATGGCAGCCTCATTGCCTTTACGCGGATAGACGTCTTTGATCACCAGCCCTGGGGCTAATGCAACGTGGCTGATAGCGGGGTAATAGAAGAGGTATTCGGTCACCAGGCGAGAAAATTCCTGATGGGTAATATCGGGATTGATACTGATCTCCGCGCGTAACCCACGCAGCACAACAAGGTTAGTATTCACTTCACCTTCCAGGCGAGCCCCCAATGTCAACAAGTTGACATAGGCCTGGTTTTTTTCCGTCTCAATCCGGTGCTCAATTTCAGTATGCACCACCATTGCAGCCACCAGAAAAACCGTCAGTGTGACAGCTAAACCGATTGCCAGTGGCCAGTTTGTCAGTTGTCTCAGCCAATGTTGAATATACAGGGAAACGACTGAAAATCGCCTGAACCGAGGGGTGTGTCCCACCGTGTTCATTTTTTGCATACTCCCCCCGAAAAACAACACGTTACAATGCATATAGCATCGGCCGAAAGCTCAACTCCTTGATCTAAAACTCACTGACAAATACATCTGTCATGTTTGTTGCGGCCTCTGATGTAAGGCACAGGAATTCTCAATGTCATGTATACAGCATTTCGTGCTCGCTCTCCATGGCGGCATACAAAAGACAATCCGAAATCGCAATCTCCGGTCGGGTAGTAATCATAAAGAGTTTAATTGCGCGTCGTGTCAGTAACTGGTTACCGGTGATACAAAAAAACTGATCAAACACATCTTCACCGATAGCATTACACACACGCATTGCCTTGCGGCGCTCTTGTCCCAGCCAGCCAATCAGGGTCCCGGCGTCGACAGTTTCAAAGTTATAACGATCAAGGTCTGGTGGAATCGTCAGGTCAGTCCCTAAAACATACCGGTCAGCATAGGCAATAGCCGCATCTCCGTTTAGTTCAAGCCGCACCGGATGATGGTACAGGTCCATCTGACGGCCCGCTGCCAGCTGCAATACATTATCCTGCGTCAGATAACGATGTACGCCCATACGTGCTATCTGATCTGCAGCAGCATCTCCGGCACCGCCACACTCCACTGTAACCACCGGACAGTGCTGAGTACTGGTCTCCATCAAGGCCCCCAAGCGTAAATCTGTCACAATCAAACGCTGGGAGAACAGCGACACCAATGCTTCATGCGCCATATCCTGTAACGTCACCACGCCAAAGTCAGGACTGTGGCCAGACGTATTGTGCATATCAATCACACATTCCGGCGAAAACTCGGAAAAAAGTGCCAGGATCTCTTCTGCTAATAAGCCAGGAGCATCGTTGTAGGGCGGCAAGAAACAGCGATTCATATCCCTTTGGCCAACAGAAGTGCGGTGGGTAAATAGGGGCTCAGTCAACGCCGCAGCCACCGAGGGTATAAAACACACCAAATTACAGATCGGCGTGTGCTGCTGAAGCAACCAATGATGCAACGCCCTCAAACCTGAGGGTTCGTTACCATGTAACAGGGTCACCAAGCCGCGGCAGCGATCTGTTTGCTGGCCTTCAACAAACACCATCACTGGCCCAGCCATCTGGCGCAGAAATTGTTCCGGGCTGGCCGTTAGTTGCTCTAACGTTGGATTGATCAGTTTGCGCATTGTTAGCATCGCTCCCTCCGCTATCGCCATTGTGCCACAGGCCGATTCTCCTCCAGATGCTGCCGGTAGTGTTGCACCATCTGCACCAATGCCGCATGAGGCTGAAGTTTGCGGCATAACCGGTGGTACTCACGCCGTTGCCAGATAGCACCGTTTATACCCTGATCAAGGCGGGACTCAATGACCGATAAATAACTATCAATTTCACTGTTTTCCACTCCCAACTGCACTAACCCCTGTTTAGCCACAGGCAATAAGCTGCGGGCGATATCCGTTACCGGCTGTTTCAATAAACCCTGTGATTGTTGCGGATGAGGCCACATCAACTCTGCCGTCAGCCCTTTTTGCCCAGCCGCTTCAAAATTGCTGCGCAAGGTGCCAAACGGGAGTGCGGGTATATATTCATTGATCTGACTCTGCAGACCAACGGCCAGGCCGATATACATCGCCGCATTGGCAGCCATATCTATGGCTGATGGGCCCGCCGGCAAGGAGCGTATTTCGACCCGCAGATGCCCCCCCTGAGCCGGATCATAAACCACCCGATTCCAAGGCCAGACCGTACCAGCATGCAGGCGCAGTTCATCCAATGCAGGCAAACCACCCGCCGCTGCCACCGCCAGACTGTTTTCTTCGCTTGATACTGGCAACAGCGGTGCATGCAGATGCACCATCTCAGCAAACAGTTCGTAAGCGCCCTCACGCACCCAGCCGCTACCAAAATCGACCCGGGAAGGCACAGCCCGCTGGCACTCTTCTGCGCTGCGTCCGTCTATGGCCTGCTGGAACAACGGTATCCGGGTCTCGTGCCAAAGCTTATGTTCCAACATAAAAGGTGAGTTAGCCGCCAGCGCCACCATTAATGGTGTCACCAGTTGCAGAGCATTAAACAGGTCTGCAAATTGCGCCGGCGTCACGCGAAAATGCAGTTGAAATGAGGTATTTGCGCCTTCTAAGGTAACATCTCTGGCACGCAGTGAAAGCGGCTCATCCCCCTCAATCTGAATACAGAAAAGACTGCCTCGCTTATCTGCCAGTGCCCGAGACAGAGCACTAAAACGTTGCTCATCGGTCATGGCATGGAGGCCAAAATCACTGCGTTTTAGCGTGGGCAAGATCCCGATCGGCAACACGTAACCCTGTTCAGGCAGCAGTAACTCATTCAGATGCGCCATGGACAGCTGCATCTCCTGTTCCAGCAAACTGAAGGGCCGTCCGGCAGCCAATACCGGTGTCAGGTTATACTCCAGATTAAACTGGTTCAGCTCCAAGGCCAGTTGCGGATCACCGCTACGTTCAAGTATTGTTTTATTGATCGACAATGGGCGTGCCTGCCGGTCAACCAGATACATCTCCAATTCAGCACCGATGGAAGGAGGCGCTACGCCAAAACCGGGGCGCTGCAACAATTGTTTAAGGCTTTGCAGGTTATCCAGCAATCTGGCCCGAAAGCATTCAAACTCCTCATCGGTAAAGCTGGCAGTGGTGATTTGCTGACCCATACGGTGAAACCCTCTGCGACCATCACTGTATAAGCGTAGCCTGATTCTGTTATCACACCCAATGGGCTCAAGCTTCGCCGACTCCACCCGATATACAACTAGGTTTTTTTGCTACTGCACTAAACTGCGGTAAAGTATTTACTTCGGGACTCACCCCAGTCCATCCACCGCTGCCGGGTTACGCCTTTTATGGGCTGTATTGTTTAACTTACCCCGCTCCGACAAAGGAAATAAACACATGCAGTTTCGGGACTACCTGACTCTTCTGGCGACACGTGACGGTTCTGATCTATACCTTTCCACGGGTGCACCGCCCTGCGCTAAATTTCAGGGCAAACTGACACCCCTGAGCAAAGAACCCTACAAACCGGACGAGATAGAGCAGGTTGCCCGCAGCCTGATGGATGAACAGCAGCAAGTTGCATTTGAAGAAGAGCTGGAGATGAATCTGGCGTACTCTATTCCTCAGGTCGGCCGGTTTCGCATTAACATCTTCAAGCAGCGTAACCAATACGCCATCGTTGCCAGGAATATCAAAACCGATATCCCGAAGATGGAAGACTTAGGCCTGCCGCCGGTGCTGAAAGATATCATCATGGAAAAGCGCGGCCTGGTACTGTTTGTGGGTGCTACCGGCTCGGGTAAATCCACCTCTCTTGCCGCCCTGATAGATCACCGTAACCGTAACAGTGGCGGCCATATCATCACCATCGAGGATCCGGTGGAGTATGTACATAATCATCGCAAATCACTGATCAATCAGCGCGAAGTCGGTGTTGATACGCGAAACTTCCACAATGCGCTGAAAAACGCCCTGCGCCAAGCGCCCGATGTCATTCTGATTGGTGAGATCCGTGACCAGGAAACCATGGAGCACTGCCTGGCATTTGCAGAGACCGGTCACCTGGCCATCTCGACACTGCATGCCAACAATGCTAACCAGGCACTGGACCGTATCATTAATTTTTTCCCGCAGGACAGGCACAAGCAAGTACTGCAAGATCTGGCGCTGAATATCAAATGTATTGTTTCTCAGCGACTGATACCCACGCTGGACGGTAAACGCTGCGCGGCAATCGAAATCCTGCTAGGCACCTCCACCGTGCAGGAAAAGATTATGAAAGGCGATATTAAAGGCCTGAAAGAGATCATGGCTGGCGGTGAGACTTCAGGCATGCAAACCTTCGATGATTCGTTGTTTGAGCTCTATGAAACAGGCAAGATTTCACAGGAGCAGGCCATCATCAATGCTGACTCAGCTAATAACATGCGTCTGCGGATGAACCTGACTGGCAGTGCAGATGAGGCTACGGCTGATACCGAGACCCCTCAGCCGGAACCCGCAGCCAGCGTAGATGAAGACAACCCTCTCGCCGGCATCCAATTGCTGGATGACGATGAGTAACATCCCCAGCTAAGTCTAACGCCCAGCGGCAGTGCCTGCTTGTTTATACAAGGCCCTGTTCGCTGGGACGCTGTACCAAACCATAGCGTTATAGGGTTTTGCGTACACTAAAGGCCCCGCGCAAATCACCCACAGCAAAACCTCGTGCCTGATCCTGCGGGTACAGCGTTTCCAAGGTATTCTGCACTTCCTGTTTTACCTCGCTACCATGACAGGCAAGGCATTTCTCACCAATCGGAATAGCCTTCATCATGCGGTACACCCGACGCCCATCGTCCTCTACCAACACTTCAGCGTACGCCAGAGTCATCAGATCAGCACCCGCGGCGGCTTGTATCTGAAAATCCTGTAATACCTTAAGCTCCCAGCTATCGGGGGCATTATCAGGATTGCGCAATTTCAGGCTGGTACGACCGACTCGCCATTCAGATCCCTCGGTCACCGCATGCGTGAGCGGCTGTGCTTTGAGATTGCAGACGTGAAGACCGGCCGCCAGGCCACCCGTGCTGATCGCCTGCTGCAGCTCAGCCGAAAGATTGGCAGCGAGAGATTGAATCAGGACTTTAGCTTCACTCTGCAAGGTTGGCATATCCACGGGTTGCGGCTCAGCCATGACCACACCGCTAAGACACAAAGCACCGACGAACCAAGTTGATTTCATAATAGTGATCCCCAAAGACAGACAATAAGAAGCATTATACATATAATATTAGATAGAACTAATGTATCTATGTCGCCCTTAACGCCCGCCGCAACACTTTCCCCACCGGGGTTTTAGGTAGGTCATCAAAAAAATCCACTTGTTTGGGGACTTTATAGGCTGCCAATTTGGCGCGGCACCACTTAGTCAAGGCGGCAGCATCCAGCGCAGGATTCTTACTGACAACACAAAGCCGTACCACCTCACCACAGGTTTCATCCGGCATGCCCACCACAGCACATTCGAGCACATCAGGATGTGAGGCAACCACATCCTCCACCTCACTGGGGTAAACATTAAAACCAGAGACGATAATCAGATCTTTCGCACGATCCAGCAAATGCAGGTAGCCGTCTTCATCGCATCGACCAATATCACCGGTGATCAGGAATCCATCCGCAGTAAAGGCATCCTCCGTCGCCTGTGGCTGCTGCCAGTAACCTGACATTACCTGCGGCCCTTTGATGCATAACATGCCAGCATCCCCGGACGAGACAGGCTGTCCATCATGACCCAGCAAATGCCATTCGGTATAAGGCAGCGCCTTACCGATACTGCCAATTCGTGGCGCATCCGGGGGATTGAGGCTGACCACCGGAGATGCCTCTGACAAACCATAACCCTCTACAATCTGACAGCCGGTAATAGCCTGCCACTGCTGCGCCGCCTTATGCGTTAATGCCATCCCGCCGGAAATCGTCAGCACTAACCGACTAAAATCGAGTCCTGCAAATTCGGGTTGATTACATAGGCCGACAAACAACGTATTGAGCCCGAGGAAACTGGTAACCTGATGTTGGCCAAGTACTTTAAGCAGACTGGAGAGGTCCCGCGGATTAGGAATTAATACATTATGCCCCCCCTGCAATAACACCAACTGCGAACAGGTAAAAGCGTAGATGTGGTAAAGCGGCAAGGGAGACATCACTGTATCCGGCCAATGATTGGCTGCGGACTCTAGCGCCTTTTGCACCTGTAAGATATTCGCCAACAAATTAGCATGATTCAGAACAGCGCCCTTGGCCACGCCAGTAGTGCCACCTGTGTACTGTAATACCGCCATATCCTGATGCTGCAAAGTAACAGGCGATGGCTGGCTGCCACAGTGCCGATTCAGACAGTCCCGCAGCTCGACGGCTTGAGGCAGATCATAGGCCGGTTGCATATGTTTCAGGTATTTCACTGCGCCATTGATCAAAGTCCTCTTCAGGAAGCCATGCAGATCCCCCACCTGCGTCAGAACCAGATGACGTAAATGGGTCTGAGAAAAAATCCCCTCCACCTGATAAGCCATGCTTTTTAGAATCACCAAGGCAACAGCACCACTGTCTTTAAACTGGTGCAGCATTTCATCGGCGGTATACAGCGGGTTAGTGTTCACCACCACTAAACCGGCACGCAAGGCCCCAAACAACACAATGGGGTATTGGATAATATTCGGGAGCTGGATGGCAATTCGATCACCCGGCTGCAAGTCTGTTTCCTGTTGCAGGTAGCAAGCAAATGCCGCCGAAAGTTGATCCAGCTCGCGATAGCTAAGGCAGCGACCAAGACTGGTATAGGCGGGACGATCAGCATAGGTGGCGGTAGCAAATTCCAGCAGATCGACCAGGGTTTGCAGGTCCCGCGAGTTTAACGCTTCCGGAATCGGACTCTGTGCCGAACAGGGTGCAGCCATACTCTACTCCGCTGAATTATAATTATGCGGTCAGTATGGCACAGCCCGAAAAGATTTCACTGAATCGGACAAATACCCAGCGATAACAATATCTTATACAGCAACCTAAATAATAAGCTGATTAATTCAGATAACTAAACAGATTTAGGCCCTGCACCTGAGCAAAACTGGCATAAGACGCTTCTAACACTGTTTTTTGCAGTTCAAAACGGCTGATCGCTTCGTTGTAATCCAAGTCTTCAAAAGAGGACAGCGCTTCCTTAGTGAAGATTTTGTATTCTTCATTAACATCGTACTGCTGCTCAAGCGCATTCAGGCGGCCACCAATACTGGCAATTGACTGGCCGTTTCGCTCTTCAATCTCACTCAGGTTGGATAAAACATTACTGATGCTCTGACTGAATGCAGCCCGACCGGCATCAGTCACTGTATCCGCGGTTTCCAATGCCGTTTTCAGGTCCAGTGCAGTATTCAGAATATTGTGCTGACTGAAAGCACCCAGCGTCACGGTGGTATCAGCTGCCACAGTGCCAATCGTAAGTACCACGCCGGCATCTGCGGTCAAATCAATACTACCGTCCGCGATATTACCGGTGGCAACCACTACCGGAGGGGTTTGACTATCGGTAACCGAATAGGTCCCCGCGCCCGTGTCAAAGCTGATTTGCAGTTCACCACGGCTTTGTACAAAACTATCTAGAAGATCCGGGTCCACCAGCTCTACATCGCTGACCTGGCTGCCGCTTTGCTGTAAATTGGGCACCACATAACCGGGGACTTTATTGATCTTCTCGAACACTTCAAAACCCGAATCGGTTGCTGCGATCTTAGTGTCCGGGCCGATCTGGATATAACGCTGGCCATCATCACCGTTAAATACATAGCGTTCAAGGGTCTCATCAAAGCTATACGCCTGAGTGAAACCCTTATGACCTGAGAATAAGTATTCGCCCTGCACATCTTTGGTATTCATCAGGCCCTCAAGCTCACTGAGAATCTGCCCAACCTCTGCCGCAATCCCCTTAAGCTCAGAGCTGGTAAGAATCGCACTATTACTCTGGATACTCAGTTCACGCAGGCGGATCGCCATATTGTTGACCTGGCTGATAGCATTCTCTTCCAGAGTCAGACGCCGTTCGGACACATCAATGTTCTTGCCAAACTGCTCGGTACGGGCAACCTCTTTCTTAAATTTTTGGATCTGTGCCGATGCTAGCGGATCATCTGACGGCTGCAACACCCGCTTACCCGTAGCAATTTGCTGCTGAGTTTTAAACAAGTCATTGTTAGCCTTGTTCAGGTTATCAATGTTATTGAGAAACACCTGTTGAGTAGAAATACGCATTTTCTAGCTCCTAAACACTTTGCAGCAGAGTATCAAAAATAGTCTGCGCTGCCCGAATCAACTGGGCGGATGCTTGATAGGCCTGCTGGAACTGAACCAGTTTAGCCGCTTCTTCATCCAGGTTAACACCGGAAATGCCGGCACGGGTTTCGCGGTTCACATCCAGTACCGACTTGCTGGACTGGCTGTTAAGCTGGGCAACCGCTGCCTGGGTACCAACCCGCTCCACTACCTGGCCATACTTATCCTGATAGGACGCCCCTGAAATGGATTTACTAAACTGCAGATCTGACATCAGCAGCGAATTACGGTTATCCGATACCCCACCGGTATTGAAATCCACAGTAAAACTGTCGCCTACCTTGGGCAGGTTGCGAATCACAATGTCATAACCCTGCAAACTGATGGGTTCTCCCGCCACATAGAGATCTGTTGTGGTATCACCTTCAGCATCCGTCAGGACATAAGAAAGTACACCGCTAGCGTCGGCGGTAAAACTCAGCTCGAGCGGTGGTGTCAGTTCACCCGGCGCAGTAGAAATATCGGCGAAATCTTTATCCGTAATGGCCACCGTCACCACTCCGGTACCGGTATTAGCCACGTGTTCAGATACCGCCAAGGGTGCAGCCAGTGCTAATTGCTGAGCACTGGAGATCACGGTATCGATCTCTGACGCAGCATTACGCACAGGCCGAATGAGAAATTTATCACCCACCACAAATGCAGGATTTGCATCAATATCCAGCGTAAAACCATCAATCCGCAGGCTTAGCTCACCAGTGGTACTGTCCAGACTAAACTGACCATCTTCTGTCGGTGGATCGGTGGGCGTCAGGGTAGACTGACTCCAGCGCATACCATCGCTCTCGCGGATCAGGGTAAAGCTGGAATCTGAATTGAAAATCAATTCATATTCGGTGGCCTGTAGCTGGCTGACATCATTAATGGTCACCCCACCTGTGGCGGTACTGGAATTGTCCCGTTCTGACAAAAACCGATTAGAACGGGCAGTAGCACTGTTAATGTCAGTAAACAGCAGTCCGCCAGCATTACCATCAAAATCCATACCTTTCTGATGTTGCTCATTCATACTGTCGGCAAACACCACGGCGATGCGACCCAGTTCATCCAGCGCACGATTTAACACATCGTCACGGTAATCCAGCATACCGCCGACCTGACCACCGCTAACCTGATTGGTAATATCACTGACTTTGCCATTAATACTGATACCAATATTTAGCTGACTGCTATCCGCAGGACTAAGCACTGTGGTCAATTCACTGACCCTCAAGCCCACCACCAGCGGTTGACCATTCCCAATAAACACACTGACTTCGCCACTCGGCTGATCCAAAGTGGTGAAGCTTATGTATTTGGACAACTCCTCAAGCTTGGCATCCCGTTTATCCAACAGCTCACTGGGTACAGAACCCGACGCCTGAGCAATACGGATATCATCATTCAGTTCAGCAATATTGGCGCTGATGGTATTAATCGCCGCAACAGTATTTTCCAGTCGGCCGTTGATCGTGTCATTCTGGCGCCGCACATTGGCATCCAGATCGTTAAAACGCTGTACCAGCGCTTCGGCCTGAGCAATAAACAGCTCCCGGTTAGGCAGGCTGACCGGATCATCTACTGCCGTTTGCAATGCACCAAAATAGTTATCCATCGCCGTGGAGATACTGGTGGCTTCACCCGCCATCAGGTTATCCAGTTCATTGGCAAAATTTTCAAATGTCAGCGAACTGTTATACCCGGCGCTATCCGACCAGATCTGACGACTGAGAAAAGCATCGGCTATCCGGTCGATGTCATTAATCGTAACACCGCTAATCCCCTCACGGGACTGGAAGACCGGACGCTGACGAGAGTAGCCCTCGGTATTGACGTTACTGATGTTCTGTCCGGTCACACTGAGTGCAGTCTGGTTGGCCTGCAGGCTCTGAGTGCCAAGATTTAATAGACCGAAGCTAGACATGATGAACTCCTGTTGAGGGGGACTCAGTGCAGGTCAAATAGGTCGCCATAATCAGTGAGTGAATAAGCCGCATCGGCTTGGCTTCAACCCTCTTTAGATGGCGGTGTTTGACCGGCCAGCACCTCTCCCTCAAAAATATTTTTCACTTTCTCTGCGTAGGCCGGATCTGTCGCGTATCCAGCTTCCTGCAGGCGTTCTATATACACATAAGGGTCTGCAGCACTCTCCAACGCCAATTGATAACGCGGACTGTTTTGCAAAAACTGTACGTAATCTCTAAAGCTTTCTTCATAACCGGCATAGCTGCGAAAGCGCGCCTGTTCTCGTACCGGCACACCATCACGGTATTCCAGCGTTGCCACTTGGGCTGTCTCACCCTGCCAGCCACGGCTCGCCTTGATATTGAACAGATTGTGACTGCTCTGTCCTTCACCACCGATGATGAAACGCCCCCAGCCGGTTTCCAGCGCTGACTGCGCCAACAGTACTCTTGGATCAACCCCCAGCTCTGCAGCAACGTCCTGCGCCATAGGCATCAGTGTCTGCACAAACTGCTCCGGCGATTCAAATCGCTGCAGTTCTGGCATGGCCGGCGAGGCAACGGTGGCCGGCTCAGTTAACGGTTCACTTCTGACACCTGGAGGCCGCTCGGTTTTCTGCGCCTGTTGCAACAACACTTCTGCTGCCATAGCGGCGGCACGATCCATCGCCTGATCGAGCTGACGGCTTTCAAGGTTGAACTCAAGCTCTCCCCCCTCACCTGACACCGACGTCTGACTGGATTGACTCAATTGGCGTACCAGTACATCCGCCAAACCAACGCCCTTGCCTTTGGCACTGGAGATCTCCATCGCCAGCTGATTATCAAACATGCCCTGGTAAAACTCTGTCTGGCTGCTGTTCATGAAGTTGCCTTCACCAAAGGCGGCATTCGCTTCACGCATAGAACGCAGCAACATATTCATAAACAGCTGTTCAAACTGTTCGGCCGCCAGCCGCAAACCTTCTTGTTTATCGGTCAGCGCCTTGCTTTTCAGCTTTTGTAGCTGCGCCAGATCGGTATACAGCTGAGGACTCTGGCCAGAGGTTGGTTTAACCATCAGATCACCACCAGTTCCGCTTGCAGGGCACCCGCTTGTTTCAGGGCCTCGAGAATCGCCATCAGGTCACCAGGAGCTGCGCCCACCTGATTCACTGCTTCAACAATCTGGCTCAGGCTGGCTCCCGGCGAAAACTCAAACATATGACCCGAACCTTCATCCACCTGAATTCCGGTACGTGGGGCAATCACAGTCTGACCGCCGCTTAGAGGGTCAGGCTGGTTTACTTCAGGGGTTTCAGTAATGGAAACGGTGAGCCCCCCATGCGTAATAGCCACCGGAGATACCTGTACGTTCTGGCCAATAATGATGGTGCCAGTACGGGAGTTGATCACCACCTTGGCAGCATCCTGGGCCTGTTCCACATTCAGGTTTTCCAACACCGATAGAAAACTGACACGCTGTGAAGGATCACGCGGCGCCCTTACCCGGATCGAGGTCGCATCCAACGACGCGGCCATATCAGGCCCCAGCAACTGATTAATCTGTTCGGCAACACGGCGAGAGGTGGTAAAGTCAGAGCGATGCAGGTTCAACATCAAGCTATCGCCTTGGGCAAAGCCACTGGGTACTGCACGCTCCACTGTGGCACCGCCAGGAATGCGGCCAACACTGGGCACATTTAGCGAAAGCCGGGAACCATCATCACCCTGCACACCAAAACCAGATACCACCAGGTTGCCCTGACCAATCGCATAAACCTGACCATCTGCACCTTTCAAAGGCGACATCAGCAGACTGCCGCCCCGCAGACTTTTAGCATCACCAATCGCCGAAACCGTGATATCAATGGTCTGGCCTGGCTTAGCAAAGGCTGGCAGATCGGCATGGATCGCCACCGCAGCAATATTTTTCGACTTCGGATTCACATTCGGCGGAATCGCCACACCAAAGTTATTCAACATGTTGCGGAAGGTCTGTGAGGTAAAGCTGGTTTTATCACCCGTTCCGTCCAGGCCGACCACCAGACCATAGCCCACCAGCTGGTTACTACGTACCCCGGCGACACTGGCCATATCCTTCAAACGCGTCGCTTCAGCTGACAGGCTGAGCAACATTGCACAGATCAAAACCATTGCACGTTTCATTGCACGTCTCCTCAGAATGGCCATAGGGCACCGACAAAGAAGCGCGACAACCAGCCCATTACATTGGTATCGTTGACCGCACCTGTTCCGCTGTAAGCGATGCGGGCATCCGCCAGTTTGGTTGAAGCAACAGTGTTATCCGAGCCGATGTCCTGCGGCCGTACCATGCCGCTGACCCGAATATATTCATCACCCTGATTCAGGGTTAGCCATTTTTCACCCCGCACCAGCAACACCCCGTTGGGTAACACTTCATGCACCGTGACACTGATGTTGCCACTCAGACTGTTGCTCATATCCGACTTGCCTTCGCCGTCAAACTCAGTGGTACTGGCCGGCAGATCGAAGCTCAACGGTTTACCCAGCACACTCACCCCGTTGCCAAAAGCAACGCCTTGTTCAAGAGAAACCGAGCTCTCTTTATCCAATTCAGTCTTGGCACTTTTCTGCGAGCTGGTCTGCTCCCGCAGCGTCACGGTGAGAATGTCCCCGACCCGATATGCCCGGCCATCACCATACAGATTCATACTGGTGGCAGCGCTGTATATGGAACCATCCATTGCCTGGACAGGTTGCATATCCTGCGGCGGGACAGGCGCATACACAGGGTTATCCGGCTTCACCTGCTTTTGCACGCAGCCGCTTAACACCAGCGAAGCACTTATCAGGAACCATACGAACCGTTTCATGCTGCTAAAACCTCTTATGCTTTAAAGCTGCTGTGATACAAACGAGAGCATTTCATCTGCGGTTGAAATGACCTTGGAATTCATTTCATAAGCCCGCTGAGTGGTAATCATATCCACCAGCTCTTCCACCGCATTAACATTGGAGCCTTCCAGGGTGCCCTGTTTTAAAATACCCGTGCCGTTTTCACCCGGATTACTGACCAGCGGCGCGCCACTGGAAGCGGACTCCTGATACAAATTTTGGCCCAGGGCCAACAACCCCTGCGGATTAACAAAGTCTGCCAGTTGCAGCTGACCAACTTCCGTCGGGGTTGGGTCCCCGGCTGTAGTCACCTGCACAATGCCATCAGTACTAACCGAAAAATTCACGACCTCTGCCGGCAGAGCAATCACCGGCTCCAACAGGTAACCTTCCGCTGTCACTAACTCATTGTCAGCATTCAGGTGCAACTGGCCGTTGCGGGTGTAGCCAATATCGCCGTTAGGCATGGATACCTGCAGAAAACCTCGGCCATTGATGGCAACATCAAACGCCTGATCGGTAATTTGCAGCTCACCGGTGTGAAACAGTTTTTGGGTCCCCACGGTACGCACACCTGAGCCTAGCTGCAGACCGGAGGGCAGTTGTGAGTCTTCCCCTGACTGTGCGCCGGGCTGACGGCGGATCTGATACATCAGATCTTCAAATACTGCCTTATCTTTTTTAAAGCCAACTGTTGCAACGTTGGCCAGGTTATTGGAGATCACCTTCAGGTTTGTGTCCTGAGCGCTCAATCCCGTTTTTGCTACATAGAGTGCACCGTGCATTTCACTCTCCTCTGGTAATCATTAACTCAAACGTAAAATGGCGGCAGCCGCTTCAGAATTTTCCTGCGCGGTTTTCATCATGCGCACCTGCATCTCAAACTGACGCGAGGTCGTGATGATGCCGGTTAATTCATTAACTGCATTCACATTACTGGATTCGATATAACCGGAACGCACCCGCACATTCTGATCAGCGGGTAACGGTTGGGCATTATCAGTGACCATCAGGCCATCACGATCTTTAAACAAATTCTGACGATCCGGATTGACCAGTTTGATCTGATCTACCAGCACCAGCTGATTGGCATTGTCACCCAATGGCCGAACAGTGATCGTGCCGTCAGTGCCAATGTCCAGATTCTCAAAAGGGGGCAATATCACAGGAATGCCGCCATTGCCCATCACCGGTAAACCGCCGCCGGTCACCAGCTGATTATTGACATCCACTTGCAACTCACCGCCTCGGGTATAGGCTTCGGTTCCATCAGGCCGCTGCACTGTAATCCAGCCATCTCCGGCAATCGCCAGGTCAAGCTTACGACCGGTTTCAATCAGGGTACCGCTGGACATATCGGTGGCTGGCCTCTCCGTCTGGGCATACACCCGCGACGCATGACCGTCACCAAATACCTGCATGGCTCGCGCCTGGGCTAAGTCAGTTTTAAAACCTGTAGTATTCGCATTCGCCAGGTTATTGGCATGGGCTTGTTGTGCCAGCATATTTTCCCGGGCACCACTCATCGCCAAATACAGTACTTTATCCATTGCTGTCTGCCATTCAGTCAGGCCTTGCTTGCCACCTGATCATTAAAAACAAATACACTAAACACTAAATAGCAATCTATGTGCCAACAAAATAAAAAACATAAGATATTGATATAAAAGAAATAAAAAAACACAAAAGGCACAAAATTGCCGCTTTTGCCGATGGCAAACGGAAAACTTCGTCTAGAGAAGGGAAAAGTTTGTCCCATAAAAAAGGCCGTACGAAGTACGGCCTATAGGACGGCAAGTTGAGATCGGGTCAGATCTGCAAAATAGCCTGCGTCACGTTATTTAATGTTTCCAGGGTTTTTGAGTTCGCCTGGAAATTACGCTGTGCTTCAATCAGGCTTACCAGCTCTGCAGACAGGTCAACATTCGACTGCTCCAGTGCTGCTGAACGCAAGGTGCCGTTCAAACCAGTACCCGGTGGGTTGAGGATGGCATCACCAGACGTCAATGTTGCACTCCACTCGGTGTCACCCGCAGGTTGCAGCCCTGATTGGTTTTCAAACGTAGAGATAGCAACCACACCTAAGTTGGCATTTTGCCCATTGGAGAAGCTGGCAACCATCTCGCCGGTTTCACCAAAGCTCACGCCAATCAGGTCACCTTTGGTATATCCGTCCTGATTAGAGGCTTTTACAATAGAAGCCGAAGCAAACTGAGTGGAACCTTCCAGATCCAGGGAAATGTCAGTATTTGGGTCAGCCGGGTCAGCGCCATAGACCGTCAGCTTGGGCACAGCCGCACCTGCCACTACCGCATCACCATTAATCTCACTCAACAAACCGTTGGTCGGATTAAACTGCAACAAAACAGGACCAGCATCTGACACCGTAGCGGACTCACCCGGGTCATTGATTTTACCCAATTCCAGCTGCGTATCACCGTTCAAGTAGGCATAAGCGCGGTAGTAGCCCTGATAGGAGTTATCACCATTCACTATACTGGTTGGCTCATCGGCTGCCGCGCCATCTACGAACAGGCTGTTAGCAGCATCATCGGCAAACGCCAGCAGGTCATTGGCAACGTTCCCGACTTCAGACTTATAGGTTACGTTGATCTCACCAGAAGTGGAATCAAACAGCACAGACTGAACATCCGGGTTACGATCGATAATCAACGACTGCTGCGCCGCCAACTGATCACCGATGGTACTTTTGGCAGTACCGGTGGCGAACGAGAACGACACACCACCAAGTTCAAAATTTACATCGGAGGTCAGGTTACCCGAGGCATCAAACGCGCCGGCACCGTTAGCTTCAAACGAATAGGTATGCACTTCGTTGGATGGACGCTCGTCAGTTGACGTAGATTCCACCACCGCACCACCGGCAATGTTGTCTATTACCAGATCACCGTATTGGGTTGAGTCTGACTTAAATGTCACATTCAACTCATTATCTGCGGCATTGTAATTCACCAACAAAATACGTGGGTCGGCGGTCTGCAGGTCAGACAATACGGTAGGATCCAGATTGCCATCAGCGTCAAAATCAGCAGCAAAATCGACTGAGACATCAGAGATATCCAGACTGGTAGGGTCAGTATCAAAGGTGGTGGTACGAATCTCATTAACCGGGCGCTGCTCAACAAAGTTGAACTTGATGGTATGTTCGTTACCCAGGCTATCAAAGGTACGCACTGTGGTGCTGTAACTGAATGAACCCGGCTCATCCTTGTCGTATTCCGGCAGCAATTTGGTTTCATCCAGCCGCGCATCGATGTTAAACGACAGATCAATGGTTTCCGTCGCCTTTGGTGGGCTTTCTTTCTGGGTCACTGCCAGGTTGCCGATTGGCAGCCGGTTGCCCTGGTCATCCAGACCATAACCCTGCAGATACTTGCCTGACTTGGAAACGATAAAGCCATCTTTGTCCAACTCAAAGGAGCCAGCACGCGTGTAGGTGACACTGCCCTGCCCGTCATCAAGCTGAAAGAAACCGGAACCATTGATCGCTAAATCCAGGTTATTATTGGTGAACTCAATCGTCCCCGCCTGAAAGTCCTGCGCGATATCGGTTACCGTGACACCAGAGCCGGCGACGTTGGAGGAGCCTGCGCCCACAACTGCGGTGGCGTAAATATCACCAAACTCAGTCCGTGAGGATTTGAAACCCACGGTGCTTGCGTTAGCGATGTTGTTACCGGTGACATCAAGGTCAGTGCTTGCCGACTTCAGGCCTGTCACTGCTGTGTTGAAACCTGCCATTGATCTACCCTCTTATACGCCGATCTGTTCAACTTCGCTGACATCAAAGCTGCCAGCATTTGTATTCACTTTCATACCAATACCGTTTTCACCCAAGGTGACACTGTTCACAGTGTGTGCCATACGGGTGTCCATGGCCTGGTATTCACCATCCACCAACCGCTCTACCGTGAACGTAAAGTCACCCGGCGGAATCGTGGGCTGTCCGTCATCATCCAGTGGCATCTGCCAGGCAAAGTCATGACTGCCCTGCTGAACTGCACCCAAGTCCATGGTATCCACCAGCGATCCGCTGGAGTTATACACCCGGATACGAACGGCTGAGGCACTGCTATCCAATGTAAATGCCCCGTGTGCATATGGACTAGCAGCAGTACCCACTTCAACTGTATCTCCCGGCACATAGACTGAACGCCCAACCATGGACGATGCCTGCAACGCAGCCTGGCTAGTGAGCATTGATTGCGCCATATCCTTCACCGAGACATTCAACTGATTAATGCTCTCCACCTGAGACATGGTGGCAATTTGCTGCATAAAATCAGAGGTATCTGCAGGACTGGTTGGATCCTGATTACTCAATTGAGCGATCATCAGCCGCATAAACATATCGCTGTCTTCAGCCGCCTGCGTCGAGGTAGATGAACCGCTAGTTGTTTTGTTTTGGCTATTTATCTGCTCAAAAATATTCTGGTTAACGCCATTTACATTACTCATGGCTGCTACCTCTCACCCTTACTGCCCAAGCGACAGACTTTGCTGAATCATCTGCTTGGCCGTATTCATAATTTCAGTATTGATCTGGAACGAACGTGATGCCGAGATCATGTCAGCCATCTCTTCTACAACATTCACATTTGGGTAATAAACATAGCCGTTTTCATCCGCCATTGGGTGATCCGGGCTGTATTCCTGTCGTAACTCTGCCTGACTTTCAACAATTCCGTCGACCTGCACGCCTCGACCTGCGGGTGGTACTGATGCCCCGAGGGAATCCATACCCTGCACCTGCTGTACCGAAAAAACCGGTTTGCGTGCACGGTAGGTGGAATCAACACTGGAGCTAACGCTTTCAGCATTTGCCAGGTTACTGGCTGTGGTATTCAGCCGTATGGTCTGCGCATTCATGGCAGAGCCAGCAATTGCAAATACATTACTCAGTGACATATTTATTCACCCTTGATTGCAGATTTCAGACCCGTAATCTTACGGTTCAACAACTGGAAGGAAGCCTGATAGTCCATTGCGTTTTCTGTGTAGCGCGCCATTTCCTGCTGCAATTCAACGGTATTACCATCTACCGATGGCTGCTGCGGAAGACGGAACATCAGATCCGCTGCATAGTCAGGACTGAGCAGATCGGTCTGATGCGATGCATTAGTAACCGCAGGGCGCATTACCGGTTGCTGATCGACCATACCGTCCAGCACAGCCGCAAAATCAAGATCACGCGCTTTATAGTTTGGGGTATCAGCATTGGCAATATTGTTAGCCAGCACTTCCGCACGACGGCTGCGAAATAACACCGCATCATCATGAATACCCAGCGCTGACTCAAAATTAATTGCCATTTACTTGCCTCCAGATGGATCTGCAGGAAATAAAGCAAGCAGCGCACCAATTTTAATTTATCGTTATATATCAAATATATATAAATAAATGGTATTTATAGCGCTGTATAGAGGAAACAAAAGCGGCAAACCGGAACCGCTTTTTGCCGCCGGCGGCAAGAGAGATTAAAGCGCTTGATAAACAATGCCAGGGCGGCAATGCAACATGCGGTACTTATCATCCATGGCAGGTAAAAACTCGGATGCCCCGAGAAACAGATACCCACCAGGACGCAGGGAACCATGTAATTTGCGCAGGATTTCCAATTTTCGCTCACTGGAAAAGTAGATCAACACATTACGACAGAAAATAACATCAAACTTACCCAAGGACGTGTAAGCACCCAGCAAATTCAGTTGCTGAAAACGTACAGCTTGCCGCAGTTTGGTTTTTACCTGCCAACTGCCATTCACTGTCTGATCAAAAAAACGTTCCCGCTGCTCAGCAGTGAGCCCACGGCCCAGCGCTAGCATCTCATATTCACCGCGTTTCGCGGTCTCCAGAATTTGCGTAGATATATCTGTGGCGACAATCTCTACACTGGGCATACGTTGCCGACCGGAGCGCCGACACTCCTCCATAATCATGCTGATCGAGTATGGCTCCTGACCAGTAGCACAAGCGGCAGACCATATCCGTAAAGGTTGAGTGGGACGCTGTTCAACCAGCTCTGGCACCAATTTATTTTGCAGCAGAGTAAAAGGATGGGTGTCACGAAACCACAAGGTTTCATGGGTCGTCATTGCTTCGACAATCTGTTCTCGCAGCCGCATAGAACCTGGACGGCGCAGCATACTCAAGAGCGTCTTCAGGTCCGCACACTGGTTTGCACGCGCCAACTCCCGTAAACGGCTTTGCACCAGATACTGTTTATTATCAGTCAGCAAAATACCGCTATGTTCCTCAAGGAACTGGCGAAATTCACGGAAATCGTCCGCGGCAATCTGAAAACCGGGCGGTGGCGGCGTGAGCATGTTTTTTTTTCGACTCTAGGCGAACGACTTAACGTACTTGTTTTATCCGGTGGACCACAACCGATGCCAGCTCATCCGGATCAAACTTAGCCAGAAAACCATCCGCACCGACTTTTTTAACCATGGACACGTTGAAACCACCCGATAAAGAGGTATGTAATACAACATGCAGCTTGGACAGCGCATCATGCCCCTTGATCATCGATGTCAGGGTATAGCCATCCATCTCTGGCATCTCTATATCAGAGATAATCATCAGGAACATGGTGGATACATCGACTCCCTTATCCACCAATTGCATCAGGGTATCCCAGGCTTCACGGCCGTTATTACGCGCCATAACTTTGATACCCAGACTTTCCAGACTTCGCTGCATCTGATTGCGCGCCACTGCAGAGTCATCAACGATAAGAATCTGATAGTCCTGTGCCTGTTCGCGCACAGTGCTATCGGCAACCGTTTCGCTGACCTCTGTTTTCATTGGATACAAATCTGCCAAAATCTGCTCAACGTCGAGAATTTCAACCAGCTTGTCTTCATACTCAAAAATAGCGGTCAAATAATTTTCCACGCCGATTTCAGTCGGCGGCGGCATGATCTGATCCCAGTGGGTATTTAGAATACGATCAACACGGCGCACCAAAAACGCCAGTGTACGGCGGTTATATTCCGCAACAATCAGGAAACACTGGCGCTGCTCATCATGAGGAATGGGAGAACGGCCAACAGCTTCGGACAGGTCCAATACCGGAATGGTCTCGCCACGAATATGCGCCATCCCCTTAACTGATGAGGTCTGCCGCGGGACTTCCGTCAACTCCGGGCACTGCAGAACTTCACGTACTTTGAAGACATTGATGCCATACCGCTGCGGTGTTTCTAGACTAAACAGTAACAGCTCTAAACGGTTCTGCCCTACCATCTGGGTACGCAGGTTTACACTATCTAGGATACCTGACATGATCTCTTAATCCTGCAGAAAACATTAACTGAAGTTGATTGATCGCTGTGATCTTTTGCCGCACCAGCCCAAACGGAAGCGCCCCGTGAAACACCTCCGACTGATCTGCCTGTCAGCTCTCATCCCGTTATTATCGGCATCTGAGTTCTGTTCTGCAGCACTATCAGCCATCGAATTGGAAAGTCTGGCAAAACAGCATCTGCTGCAACATTACCGTAACCTCACACCAGACGCTCGCATAGAGGTCAAGATCAGTCCAATCAACCGCGCAGTAAAACTCAAAAAATGCAGTCGGCCCGTGCATTTTGGCACTCCGCGGGGCAATGGCCACCGTATCAGCCTGAAGGCGTTTTGCCCAATGCCTTTTTGGCAATTGTATGTGGCCGCAGAAGTATATCTCTATGCCCCGGTAGTTATCACCCGTAAAAGTTTACCACGCAACAGTGCTTTATCTGCGGCTAACGTGATGCTCAAAGAAGCGGACATCACCAATCAATCCAGTTATTTTTCAGATATTGCCACCCTCAATGGCTGGAGCACCAAACGCAGCCTGGCTGCAGAAACTGTACTCACCGCCGATATGCTGAAACAGCCCGTTGCTATTCAACGCAATGATGCCGTTTTAATCGAAGCAAAGCGTCAGCATGTCAGTATTCGTGTACCTGGCACCGCGCTTGAAGACGGCGCTGTAGGCGAACAAATTCGGGTCAGAAATGACCAATCTGGCATAGAAATCAAAGGGATAATTACGGCCCCTGGACAAGTCCGGGTGCCTTGACCAGATACCGCTGGCCTCAGGCCCGGAAATTTATTAAAATTTTCACGAAAGATACCCTTTTAAGCTAAAGTCGCGGCGGTATCTGCCGATGTAAGTGGGTAGATACATTTATGAGGATGGAATCATGTCGATAAATCTGACTGGGATGACAGCTGCACAGCTGAATAGCTCCCGTGCACAGAACAACGACAACGGTCAATCCAAAGGCGTTTCAGTACCGGGTGCTGAAACTGCGCCTCAAGGGGACACAGTAATGATCAGTGATGCAGCGCAATCACTGAAAGATATTGCAACTTCTCTGGCAGGCGCACCTGAGGTTGATTCAGACCGTGTCGCTGCTATTCAAGCCGCTCTTGCAGAGGGCAGCTACAGTATTAATGCTGATAAAATTGCTGAAAAAATGCTGCAACAGGACGAGGCATTTTAACTTTTTATGCTCTCGCCCTCGCAGCAGCAACAATTGACCGCACTTCTTCAAGAAGGCATCAAGCTTCTGCAAACACTTGACCAAGTCTACGATGCTGAACTCGAGATCCTTAGCCAACAGGATCTCGATGCTCTCAGCGACATCACACAGCGTAAAACTTCCCTGCTCACTGAATTTCAACAATTTCGCGTCAAACGCACCGAGTTACTGAGTAGCTATGGTATTAACAGCCCTATTAATGGTTACCGTTTACCGGAATCCGAACCAGCAAGTTCACTGCAGCCAGAACTATCACAGGCCGTGACAGAACTAGAAAATCAGCTGCAGCAAATGCAACGCAAAAACACCCGCAATGAAACTGTTATCTCCCGCAGTCAACGCAATGTACAACAGCTGTTAGCTATCATTCGCGGTCAGCGCCAGGAAGACAAGCTATACGACCAATCAGGTAGTGCCGGACTGTATAAAGCGCAAAGCCGTATCGGTAAAGCCTGAAAAAGCCATGACACTGCCCCCATCACTGGGTACAATCACGCCGTCCATTTTGACATGTCCCAGTAGCTCAGGTGGATAGAGCGGTCCCCTCCTAAGGGACAGGCCAGGGGTTCAAATCCTCTCTGGGACACCATCCCTTCCTCTATGTCATTTTCAGCTGCACAGCCAACCCTATAACGTCCCTGTGCGCAAAAAACTCAAGATACACTGAGCGATACAACTAATCTGACCAACCCTGCACGCATATAAGCCAAATAAATTGAAATCATATTATCAATAAATTTTAACTTTTAATGTGCGTTTTATACTCCGGCTTTAATCTTCAGAAAGCGGAATAGGGGGTCATGTCTAACACAGTGTCTTGCGCCTTTATCCATTTCACCATTGCCTTAGGCGTAAACTACATCATGACCGGCAATCGGCTGGCAGGCAGTGCTGCTGCATTAGACGCACCCGCTATCAATACCGCAGCTTTCTATCTACATGAACAGTTTTGACAGCAACCAACCACTAGCTGTCGATCTCGATCAGCCTGCCCCCCCTGAGTCTTAGCGCAACAGGTTACCCAGGCTTCCTGGCGGCAACTCATCAATGCCACGGTGTAGAAGGATTTTGAGCTGCTGCTGCTTCTCCTGCACATCGGTATCCAGCACCATTCGAGAAGCAAGCTTCAGGTAGCGCTCTACCATACGTAAACGCTCGTGACGCTTTTCCTGAGAATCACGAGCGGATTCAAGAAACAGCTGGGCCAAGTTGAGCAACGCAGTAGGGTTGGCTGAATCATATTCCGTAGCCAGACCAAAGTATTTCAGTGCCTCTGGCATACGCCCGGCTAAGTAACTCTTAACACCCTGACGGTTAACCTTACGGCTCATTGCTTCATCCCTAACCGGTGGTGCGGCCATCTCCTGCTGAATCGGTTTATCCAGCACCGGAATACGATCTCCAGTCACCGTCAACAGTTCCCTACCCAGGTCCAGAGGTACAGCCAGTTCCGCATTTGCTCTTTGTGCCTCACGGGAGCACTGGCTGGCACCCTCAACGTCCCCCATCTGCTGCAACATCTCACTGCGCAACAATGAAGCTTGTACACGCAAACGCTGATCCCGTGGAAAAGCCTTAAAGGCTTCACTGACCAGCTTATCAAAGCTGCTATAGAGCTCTTCCTGCTTTAGTTCGGAGTGAGTTGCCAGCTCCAACCGCCTGATATTGGCCAATTTCAAATAAGGCTCGGGGGATCGATAACAGCTATGCCTGCCCAGCACGATAGATTTCTTATACGCACTGGATGCCATATCCAGCTGTTTAGCTTGGGTCGCGACCCGTCCCAAATTCATCTGCCGGGGTATCCCCATTGGCGCAATGCTGACCGCGTTACTCAACGTATCCAGGGCCGAATCCAGGTCACCTAGCTGCTCATAGGTTTTAGATAATAGGTCATAAGCCGGAATATAGAGCGGATATTGCGTAATCAAATGGGTAAGGAGCCGCTCAGCATCACGTGCCTTGCCCTGCTCAAGCATGGCGGATGCATATAAAGCAGCAGCCTCTTTATCATGCCGGTCAGAATACATTTTACCGGCGGTGCGCTCAGCAAGATGGGGCTGTCCCGCCTGTAGTTGCAGCCGGGCCAGCGTGAGACAGGCAGCATCATACTCATCATCGTAAGGCGCAAAAGCATTGCGGCAATACTGCATCGCCTGCTGTAACTCCCCTTTTTCAACCAACTCTTCAACCGGTGCAAACAGCTGTTTACGTGTCAGTATATAATCCAACCGCTGTTTGAGGACTTCACTAGAGAAAGGTTTGGTCAACAGAGCGTCGGGGCGACTGTCTACTGCATGCAGGATTAATTCCTGTGCGGCATCCCCGGTCATGAATACCCAACAGGCGGTAGGTTTGATATAGCCGCGATATCGACACTCTTCGAGAAGCTGTACGCCGGAGTAACTATCACTGCTATTATGGCCCAGCAGAATAACATCGTAATCGTCTTCTGAAATTACCGATGTGACCCGGGAAGTAATGGTGACAGCCTTAAGATTGACCACACCCATACTGCGCAGCATATAGAACAGCGTCGCACGCATATTACCGCTGCTATCGATCAGCAAAACCTGCTTATCGGAATAATCCACCTGCGCCACTGATCTATTCCATCTCCCGAGAAGGGTTCAGTATAAAAGGGCAAGGCAGGAGACAAAAGGCCAGAATGTCTCTAACGAGCGGAAAACTCTGTTTGGCACAAACAAACCAGCAGATAAAAAAACACCGCGCCTTGGGTGAAAGACACGGTGTAATCAGTTCTATGCTGAAGCTGAAGCATAAACCATACTCAGGGAGTGAATGCTGACCTAGATCAAATATCAGCGCACTAACCAAGAGTAAGCTGAGTGGTATAATTGGGTGGGTGCATCCCCCTGTTTCAGCCAGATTACAAAATAACTACAAAAGTGAGATCTTATGACTACTGCCTTTATCTCTCACGAGGATTGCGGATTACATAATATGGGGCCTGAGCACCCAGAAAGTCCGATACGCCTGATCGCAATCCGCAAAGTACTGGAAAAAACCGGCCTCATCCAAGAGCTGGAACAGTTACAGTCCGTACATATCCTGCCGGAGCAGATTCAACTGGCGCATGCTGAACTGCATCAGAAACGGCTGGAAATGAAGCTACCCGACAGCGGTGTAATCTACACCGATGAGGATACGGCACTCTGCCCTGATTCACTGCATGCTGCCAGCCTGGCAGCCGGCTCTGCCGTCATGGCGGTTAACCGGGTACTGGCAGGCAAGGCCAATAATGCATTCTGTGCTGTTCGGCCTCCAGGGCACCACGCTGAACACAACCTGCCAATGGGTTTTTGTTTTTACAACAACGTAGCGATTGCTGCCATGCATGCCCTGCAGCAGCCTGGTATAGAGCGTGTCGCCATATGCGACTTCGATGTTCACCACGGCAACGGTACAGTCGATATCTTCAAGGATCGGCCAGAAGTACTGGTCTGCTCAAGCTTCCAACATCCATACTATCCAGAACGATATAGTGAAATTCTGCGGGACAATATCATCAACTGTCCAATGGACGCCCACTCAGGCAGCCAGGTATTCCGCACACTGGTTGAATCACGCTGGCTACCAGCATTACAACAACACAAACCTGACATGATTCTGGTCTCTGCCGGATTTGATGCGCATCATGAAGACCCGATGGCAGATATCAAACTGGATGAAGAAGATTATGCCTGGGTTACCCGCCTGCTGTGCGATACCGCACGCACCTACAGTAACGGCCGAATCGTGTCCGTACTGGAAGGGGGTTACAACCCGATCTCGCTGGCCTTCAGTGTACAGGCCCACCTGGAAGTGCTGGCGGGCTACTAAGCCCGAATCTAAACAAAAAAAGGGCTGCAATTGCAGCCCTTTTTTATCAGCCTAACCCTTAGCCGACGAACTTAATCATCACGCCCGCGGCAACAGCAGACCCGATAACACCGGCCACATTTGGCCCCATCGCATGCATCAACAGGAAGTTCTGTGGATTAGCTTCCAGACCCAGCTTGTTGGATACACGCGCAGCCATAGGCACAGCAGACACCCCCGCCGAACCAATCAATGGGTTGATAGCATTACCACCGGCCAGCTTGTTCATGATTTTCGCCATCAGTACCCCACAAGCAGTACCAAGGCCGAACGCCACAATACCCAGCGCAAGAATGCCTAGGGTCTGGAAGTCCAGGAACTTATCCGCAGACAGTTTCGAACCAACAGACAGACCCAGGAAAATGGTGACGATATTGATCAACGCATTCTGAGCAGTATCACTCAGGCGATCAACCACACCAGACTCACGCATCAGGTTACCAAAACAGAACATACCCAACAGAGGTGCAGCATCCGGCAATAGCAAAGCCACCAGAATCAAAAGCACTACAGGGAACATGATCTTTTCAGTGCGTGACACATGACGTAGCTGGCTCATCGAAATCTTACGCTCAGCTTCAGTAGTCAGTGCGCGCATGATTGGCGGCTGAATCAAAGGCACCAACGCCATGTAAGAGTATGCCGCGACAGCAATTGCACCCAGCAGGTGCGGTGCCAGCAAGCTGGTTACATAGATGGCGGTCGGACCATCAGCACCACCGATGATGCCAATCGCAGCCGCTTCCTGGATATTGAAATCCATGATGCCAAGTGTAGTCAGGCCCACTGCACCCATAACGGTTGCAAAGATACCAAACTGCGCAGCAGCGCCCAAAAACAGTGTTTTAGGGTTCGCCAGCAACGGACCAAAGTCGGTCATGGCACCCACACCCATAAAGATCAGCAACGGTGCAGCACCAGAAGCAATCGCCACAGTGTAGAAGTTATACAGCATGCCATTGTTATAGCCCGAATCCAGAGCGATATTCACCGCTTCAGAATGCACTGCAGCTGAGGCCGCATGGTAGGCATGCAAAATATCATGCGGATCAAGACTGCTGATACTTAACACTCCTGCCAGTGCCGAGAGCACTTCCGGCCTAGCAAAGTGAACTGCGTTTTCTACCGCGGAATAGGCCAAGCCTGCTTCCGGGATATTCGCCATGATACCGCCAAAGCCGATTGGCACCAGCAGCAGAGGCTCAAAGTTTTTCTTGATAGCCAGATAGAGCAAACCAAGCCCTACCAGGATCATAATAAACTGACCACCGGAGATATTGTAAACCCCGGAAGCCACCCATAACTGGACTAGCTTATCCATTGATTTACATCCTTATGCCAGGGTCAACAGGCTGTCACCAACCTGAACAGCATCGCCTTCCTTCACGTCAACAGAAACCACTGTACCTGAACGAGCAGCACGTACTTCAGTTTCCATTTTCATCGCTTCCAGAATAACCAGCACGTCACCTTCCTGAATTGCCTGGCCAGCAGCAACCTCAACTTTCCAGATGTTGCCCGCCAGCGGCGCAGGGACGGATTCAGCTTCACCTGCAGGTGCAGCAGCAGGAGCAGCGGGTGCAGCAGCAGGTGCTACCGCAGTCACATCACCACCTTCAGACACCTGAACAACATAGCTCTGATTGTTAACAGTGATGGTATAAACTTGTGGTCCGGTAGATTTAGGTGCAGCCATTGCTTGTGCGTCCTCTAAAGTCGGTGCAGGTTCAAATGCGTCTGGGTTGCCACGGTTTTCCAGGAACTTCAGTCCGATCTGTGGGAACAGCGCATAGGTCAGAACATCGTCAATTTCGTTTTCGCCACTGGTCAGAGCAATGCCTTTCTCATCAGCAATGCCACGCAACTCTGTGACCAGCTTATCCATTTCATCTTCCAGCATATCCGCTGGACGACAGGTGATCGCTTCACCACCATCCAGAACACGCGCCTGCAGCTCTGCATTGTAAGCAGCCGGTGCCGCACCGTATTCACCTTTCAGGATACCCTGCACTTCCTTGGAGATAGTCTTATAACGCTCGCCCATCAGGACGTTGATAACAGCCTGAGTACCAACGATCTGAGAGGTAGGTGTTACCAGCGGGATCCAACCCAGGTCTTCACGTACACGGGGGATCTCAGCCAGCACGTCGTCAAACTTGTCTGCAGCACCCTGCTGTTTGAGCTGGCTTTCCATGTTGGTTAGCATGCCACCCGGCACCTGGGCCACCAGGATACGCGAATCAGTACCGCGTAATGAACCTTCAAACTGGGCGTATTTCTTCCGCACTTCACGGAAGTACGCGGCAATTTCTTCCAGTTGCAGCAGGTCAAGTCCGGTGTCACGCTCAGTGCCTGCCAGCGCCGCTACAACGGATTCAGTTGACGTGTGACCATAGGTCATAGACATGGAAGAAATTGCGGTATCCACACGATCGATACCGGCTTCAACAGACTTCAGGATAGTCATATCAGATAAGCCTGAAGTTGCGTGCGCATGCAACTGAACTTCCAATTGAGTCTGAGCTTTCAGACGGGACACCAGATCAAATGCATCATAAGGTGTCAGAATACCTGACATATCTTTGATGTTAATGGAGTCGGCACCCATATCTTCCAGGGTCTTGGCATAGTCGACCCACATGTCGATGGTGTGCACCGGGCTCTTAGTATAAGAAATAGTACCCTGCGCATGTTTACCGGTGCCTTTCACCGCCTTGATCGCGGTTTCTAGATTACGGGGGTCGTTCATCGCATCAAAGATACGGAATACGTCCACGCCGTTGGTCGCCGCACGCTCAACAAACTTATTAACCACATCATCAGCATAATGGCGGTAGCCGAGAAGATTCTGGCCACGCAGCAGCATCTGCTGTTTGGTGTTAGGCATCGCCTGTTTCAGGAGACGAATACGCTCCCAGGGGTCTTCGCCAATGAAGCGAATACAGGAATCGAAGGTCGCGCCGCCCCAGCTTTCCAGGGACCAGTAACCAACCTTGTCCAGTTTTTCAGCGATTGGCAACATATCATCAATTCGCATACGAGTTGCGAACAGGGACTGATGCGCGTCACGCAGAACAACATCAGTAATGCCAAGAGGTTTTTTTGCATCGGTCATGGGAAATGGCCTTTTTTATATGCTTTTCAGTTTATTCTTCTCAGTTACGCGATTATTTACCGCGAAACTTATGCACAGCTGCAGTCATTACAGCAATCAATTCATCCTGATTATTTCCTGCTGCCGCTGTAGCAGCTACCGGCTTCTTTTTCGGTATTGCCGGGGCTTCAGGGAATAGCTTGCCAACAACCTTAGACATACCGGTCGTAGCAATGACGAGCAAGGTCAGAAAAACAACGACAAAGCCCATGCCGAAGACCAATAAGGATAGGCCTTCTGAAAGCAGATTATCCATCGAATGGGTGCTCCTTTTATTGTCCCCAGATGTCAGATGAACGGGCTTGTGGCCCTAATTGTTGACACAATCTCACAGCTGACGGATGTACTGGTTTTAGATGGACCCCAATTAAACCCGATTTTTTTTACTCAGGCAACACAAGCAATTTACTTTATTTATCAGCAGGAAAGCCGAACTTGGGCTCATTTCGCTGTATTTTTACTACAAGAATTCCCTTACTTTTTACTCGTATTTGGCCGGAATACCTTGATATTACTGAAGCCTTTTTCTTGTAGTTGCTGCGCCTGAAGCTGACTCATGACCCCTTTTTCACAATAAAGCAGATATTCTTTGTCTTTTTCCAACGTTTCAGCAACCTGATCCATTTTGTAAAAAGGCACACATAAAATGTCGCACCCCGGCATATTAAGCGGCTTTTTCTCCTGCTCATGCGGCGCTCGCACATCCACAATCACCTGATTCTCACCCACCTTGGTCAGGGCTTCGATCTCAGCATGTACCGCCATATTTTCAACAATGTCATCGATACTGATCACTTCAACCCGTTCCAATGAACGCTGCAGTACCTCGAAATCGAAATGTGCCTCTTCTTTTTCAACCCGTTCACGACGAGCATGAGTGGTCGGCTTGTCTGAAATTACACCGCAATATTCTGGCATATTACTTGCGAACTCAAAGGCACCAATTTTACGGGTAATATCAATAATGTCCTGCTTATCCATCGTCACCAATGGACGAATAACCAGTTTATCCGTAGCGGAATCTATTAACGCCAGGTTAGGCAGTGTCTGACTCGACACCTGAGCAATACTTTCACCGGTCACCAGCGCCTCAACACCCATTTTGTCGGCGACCTGCTCTGCAACGCGCAGCATCATTCGCTTAAGAATGACCCCCATATGCGAGTGGTCAACACTCTGCAGGATCTCGCCGACGACTTCATCAAAAGGCACCGTGATGAACTTTACCCGGGCGGAAGAACCAAATTTCTGCCACAAGTACAACGCAACCTGCTTAACACCTATCTCATGCGCATGACCACCCAGGTTAAAAAACAGGAAGTGGGTTTTACAGCCCCTGCGCATAGTCATATAACTGGCAACGATTGAATCAAACCCACCTGAAATAAGAGACAGTGTTGCCTCCTGGGTACCCAATGGGAAACCACCCTGTCCCATGTAAGTATTGGCAACCACAAACAGCTTGTCGTTATTAATCTCCAGATCAACGAACACATCTGGTTTGTGGACATCAACACCCGCAGCTTCAGAGTGCTGACGAAGACCACCCCCTACATAGCGTTCCACATCCACTGAACGAAATTCATGCTTACCACTGCGCTTGACCCGGACTTTGAACGTTTTACCTTTCAGGCGTTCCGCATAAGCATTCAAGGCATGTTCATAGATGTCATGGAAGTCGCCTAATGCAAACTCTGACACTTCCACATAACTGTGAATGCCAGGCGTGCGGCCTAACAGGTCAACAATACTGGCCGTCAATGCGTCATCCTGACCCGGGTATTCCACCTCTACCTTATCCCAATGCCCTGCCACCTTAATTTTCTCATCATAACGCAGCAGCATATTCTGTAAGTTACTGCGCAATCGCTGAATGAGACGCTTGCGGACAGGACGGCTTTTGACCGTGATTTCAGGAAACAGACGCAGAATAAATTTCATATCGGGATACCGGGACAGTCGGAGAGCTTACGAAAGGCGCAGATTATAATGATAACTGCTTTTGAGATACAGCTGAGGGGTGGCGCGCCCGGCACGATTCGAACGTGCGACCGCCTGGTTCGTAGCCAGGTACTCTATCCAGCTGAGCTACGGGCG